>JANOZI010000447.1:0-3060 GCA_031429375.1 Acidobacteriota bacterium
AGGGCCGCGCCTATACCAAGCGCACTGATCCCTGGTGAACACATGTCTTGACTTGCCCCGCGGGCGGGCGTAGCCTTCCCCGTCGGTCGCCACCCCGGGTTGAGAGGAGCCTTTCCTATGCGCCGTACTCTGTTCCTTGGATTGATGTTGTCGCTCGTCTGCGCGCCAGCTTTCGCGCAGTCGCTCGGGACCATCACTGGAGAGGTGAAAGATTCGACTGGCGCTGTGGTTCCCGGTGTCACCGTGACCGTGGTGAACAAAGCGACCAACGCCACCCGGACGGCCGCGAGCAATCCCTTCGGCCTCTATGACGTCCCGGCGTTGCCGCCCGGGACCTACACGGTGAAGAGCGAGCTCGACGGCTTCAAGACCATCACGCGCGAGGTTGAACTGCGAGTGCAGCAGACCGCGCGCGTCAACTTCACGCTGGAATTGGGCACGATCGCCGAAATGGCGACGGTGACGGGGTTCTCGCCGCTGGTGGAAACTTCGAATGCGACCATCGGCACCGTTATCGAAAACAGACGCATTGTCGAGCTCCCGCTCAATGGCAGGAATTATCTCCAGCTCGTGGCCCTGAGTCCGAATGTCAGTGCCGAGTTTGCAGGTCCGGGTCAGGCCGGCGATCGCCAGGGCGGCTCGCGCGCCAACCAGAACCTGTCGATTTCAGGGCAACGCCGCGAGTTCAACTACTACACCCTGGACGGCGTCGACAACACCGACGTCAACTTCAACACCTACATTTTTCTGCCGTCGGTCGACGCGCTCGAAGAATTCAAGGTGCAGACCGGCGTCTACTCCGCCGAGTTCGGACGTGGCGCGAGCCAGGTGAACGTGGTCACGAAATCCGGCACGAACAGCCTGCACGGCACGGTCTTCGAATTCCACCGTGACGACAGGCTCGATGCCAGGCCGTACTCGTTCACCGCCGCGCAGGCCGCCGCACCGAAAGCGCCGTTCAAATGGGATCAGTACGGCTACACCGCGGGCGGCCCGGTGTGGAAGAACCATCTGTTCTTCATGTCGAACTTCGAGGGCTACCGCGATCGGAAACAGTTCCAGAATCTTTTCAACGTCCCGTCCACGGCGATGCGGAACGGCGACTTCTCGGAACTGCTGGCAAACCTCGGGGCCTTCAACGCACAGACCGGGCAGCCGACCGGGATCATCGTCGACCCGACCCAATGCGCGGTCGTCGGCACCACGCGGACCTGCGCGCCGTTTGCGGGCAACATCATTCCGGCGAACCGCCTGCACGCCATCTCCAAGAAGTTGCTCGAGTTTTATCCGGAACCCAACTTCGGCAGCGGTGGACTCGTCAACAACCATCTCGCGCTGCAGAATCGCACCATCGACAAATACCAGTACACGCAGCGCATGGACGTGTTGCAAGGGTCGGCCTCGACGTGGATGGGCCGTTACAGCTACGCCACCGAGAACGAGGTGACGCCGGCGTTGAAGCTGAATGGCACGAAGCTCGACACGCGGGTTCATCAGGTCGCGCTCGGCAACACCCGGACGCTGTCGCCGACGCTCGTCAACGAATTGCGCGCCGGCTACAACTATTTCTTCAACACCTTCGGACGGGAGCTGGCGTTCCAGCGCGACGTCGTCAAGGAGCTGAACATCCCCGGCATCACGCTGAATCCTGCCGAGGCCTGGGGCATCCCGTCAATCTCCGTCACCGGGTTCAGCGGCTTTGGCGACAGCACCGAAGGGCCGTACACCAACCGCAACCACGCGTTCGAGGTCAGCGACAACCTGTCGTGGATTCGCGGTCGGCATTCGTTCAAGGCCGGCGGCAGCATCCGCTACGACATGTACAACCAGGTGGGCAACCAGTTTGCGCGCGGCAACTTCCAGTTTCAGAATATCGCGACCGGATATGCGTTCGGCGACTTCCTGCTCGGCTACGCGCAACAGACCGAATCCGCAGTGGCCCTGGCGGTGACGAAGTTCCGTTCGCTGAGCCAGGCGTATTACGTCACCGACACGTGGCGGATCGGCTCGAACATGACGCTCGACCTCGGCCTCCGCTACGAATACACGCCGCCCTGGCTCGACAAGAACGGCACGTTGATGAACGCGTCGATCCCGTTCCACGACACGACGCCGAACGTGCAGGATCGCTCGCGCCATCCCGTGCTCGTGCGCATCGGCAGCGGCGACGTCTACGAGAACACCGTGCTGCGCTTCGCCCCCAACATCCAGGTGGCGCGCGACGGCCGCCTTGGCGATCGGCTGGTGTTCGACGACAAGAAGAACTTCGCGCCGCGGATCGGCTGGGCCTGGAACCCGAGCGAGAAATGGTCGATCCGCGCGGGCGTGGGCGTCTTCTATATGCAGGACACCGGCAATCCGCGCTTCGACATGGCGCGCAACCTGTCGGGACGCCGTCGTGACAACACCCTCCTGCTGACGCCGGACCTGACGCTCGATGTCCCGTTCAGAGGCGTCGGGAGCACGAACGATTGCGGCGTGGCGCCGCCGCTGGTGTGCCTCACCAACGTCTACGTGCTGGGCAACTCGCCGGACCGCAAGACGCCCTACATGTGGCAGTACCTGTTCAACGTGCAGCGTGAGCTGGGCTCAGCGACGGCGCTCGAAGTGGGCTACCTCGGGTCGCGCAGCGACCGTCTGGAGCGGATGTTCGATTGGAACGAAACCATTCCCGGCGTCACCGGATCGGTGCAGAGCCGGAAACCCTATCCCGAATTCACGAAAGTCCAGGAGATCGGGAACGTTGCGGAGGCCAAGTACAACTCCCTGGCGGTCAAGCTCACGCGACGGCTCCATAACGGATTGTCAGTGCTCGGCGGCTACACGCTCTCCAAGTCGAGGGATAACGGCAGCGGCATTCGCACGCTCCCCGGCGACACCCTGTTCCCGCAGGACAGTTTCTGTCTCGAGTGCGAGTGGGGGTTGTCGATTTTCGACGTGCGGCACCGCTTTGTCTCGTCGGTCCTGTACGAGTTGCCCTTTGGCGCAGGCAAGCCCCACCTGTCGAGCGGCATTGGCGGCGCGCTTCTCGGCGGCTGGCAGCTCAGTACGATCATCTCC
>JANOZI010000448.1:0-4309 GCA_031429375.1 Acidobacteriota bacterium
TCCGCGTTCCGGCGCGCCGGCGCTCGAATGCGCCCGAGGCGGTGGCGTATACTCGTTTCGAATGGTTCGTTTCGCTCGCCGTCTTTCACTCGCCATCCTCGTCCTTTCCGCCAGTTGCGCCGAGCCCCCGAGCAAGGAAATGAACCAGGCGCAGGGCGCGATCGACACCGCGCGGGTCGCCGCGGCCGATCGCTTTGCCGGCGCTGAATTCACCGCCGCCGTCGATGCCCTCGCGCGTGCCGAACAGGCCGCTGCCGCCGGTGATTACCGCGCCGCGCTCAGCCTCGCCATCGACAGCCGCGAGCGCGCGCAGAATGCCACCAAGCTGGCCGCCGAGGCCCGCGCCAACGCGCGCGGCGAAGCCGAACGCGCGATCTCGGAGGCCGCCACGCTCGTGCAACGCGCCCGCACACGGTTGAAAGACCCCGGTGTCGCGCCCCTCAGCCTGCGCGCGCAGCGGCAGACCATCGACGCCGCCGAGAAAGTCCTGCAAGAAGCGCGCGCGGCGGTGAAAGACGAGAACTACCCCGCCGTCAAGGCGGCGCTCGGCGGCATAACCGCTGAACTTCAGGCCGCTTTGAACGCGATCGACGCGGCGGCCGCTCCCGCGCCCGCACGCCGCAAGCGTTAGGGCGCTCGCCCGCGGATCGCGATTTCTTCATTGATCGTCGGCGCCAAGCGTTGCAATTCCTGCCCTCAAATGCCTCACTCGGAAACACAGAAACACAGAAACACAGAGACCTCTTTTCTTCAGACCAAAACAGTTCTCTGGCGTCCGTGTTTCCACCTGCCCTGAGCGACGCGCGCGCTCGGGCGAGCGGAGTCGAAGGGTGTTTCTGTGCTTCTGTGTGATGTATTTTGCCAGGAAGGTCGGCTAGAAGAGCCGCTTCGACCGCTTCATGCAAAGTCCGCATGCGCGGGCACCCAGCGGCCTTCGAAGACGATCTCCGCCCATCCGGTCAGGAAGATGCCCCGGTCGCGCCACTCGACGCGCTGCGAGCCGCCGGGGGCGATCACTTCGACATCCCGATCGGCGCCGCCGTGCGCAATCGCCGCGATTGCCGACGCGCAGGCGCCGGTTCCGGACGCGAGCGTCGGACCGACGCCCCGCTCCCAAATCAGAATGCGAACCCGCACCTTCGATTCGATCACCGCGAACTCGACGTTCGTGCCTTCGGAAAATCGCGGATGCGTCGCCAGCGCCGGGCCGAGACGATGAAACCGCGCGTGATCGGGCAGCTCGTTCATCAACGCCACACACTGCGGGTTGCCGATGGCCAGCGTCGTCACCGTCAGTGATTCACCGCCCGCTTCGATCTGTTCCTGGACCACACGCTCGGGCTCGCCCATCGCCGCGCGGAACGTGTACTTCGCGCCCTGCCGGCTGACGAGCGCGAGCGTCTTCCATCCGGCATCGGTGTCGACGCGCACTTCGGTCACCGGCTTCAAGCCGGCCGCCTCGCGCTGATGCAACACCAGCGCGGCCAGGCAACGCAGCCCGTTCCCCGACAGCTCCGAGGGGCTGCCGTCGGTATTGATCAATTTCATGCGGGCGCTGCCGTCCGGCGCCGTGGTGTAGTAAATGACCCCGTCGCCGCCAAGGCCGGTGTGGCGGTGGCACAACCGCCGCGACAGCTCGTCGAGCTTCAAGCCCTCGGCTTGCTCGGCGGGCACGAACAGGAAGTCGTTGCCAAAGGCGTGGGCTTTCGCGACCGCCAGCATCAGGGCACGCTGAAGGCGTTGAAGACCCAGGTGAAGCCGCCCGTAAATCCGACCTCCGGGTCGCGCGGCGTCAAGCCGATCATGATGCCGCCGTCGACGCGAACCCCGGCGCGGGTGTAGCGCATGCCAAACCGCAGCAGGCCGCGATCCTCGGCCCCGGGCGTGACGATGTCGGCGAAGTTGGCGCGACCGACAAACTCGCCGACGACCTCGCCACCGGCGCTGATGGCGCGCGCCAGCGACAGGCCGTAGACCAGCAGGTCGTCTTGCGCCGCGGGTTTGGTGGGGTTACCCAGGATCAGCAGGCCGACGTTCAGCACCACCCGAATCGACTGGATGGTCTTGCCGGTCAGGATCGACGCGGTGAAATCCTGAATGTCCGTGCCGAGCCCCGACTCGTTCGCGGCATTGGGCAGGCGGGTCGAGAATCGCAGCGCCATTGACGGGCGGCCAGTGGCCGTTTCGCTGAGAAACCGGATCTTGGCGCCGATATTGAAGTCCTCGACGTCGGATGTGCTGTCGCCATCGACCGTGAGCAGCGTCGCAAACGGCGCGCCAGGTGATCGCTCGGTGATCGACAGCTTCTGATAAAAGCCGCCGTCGATCTGGATTTCGGCAATCGAGCTCACTCCGACGCTGACGCCCATCGTCGGCACAGTGAACAGATTCCCGCGCAGCCCCGACAAGGGGAAGAAAGCGTCGCGTTTGTAGTCGACGCCGGCTTCGAAGAGGATGCGGCCGGGGCCGATCACTTCGGGGTCTTCGGTTTGAAGGGGACGCTGCTGGGCGAACGCGGGAACAGCGGCACCCAAAAACAACAGGCCGAAGGCAACAGGCAACAGGCAAAAGCGACGAATCATCAAAACGTTTTCCTGCTGTCGAGAAGGATGGTTACGGGCCCGTCGTTGACCAGCGCGACCTGCATCATCGCCTGAAATTCGCCGGTCGCCACGCGCAGCCCACTGCCCTGCAATTCTCGCACGACATCCTCGTACAACGCGCGCGCAATATCCGGCGGCGCCGCCGACGCAAACGACGGCCGGCGTCCGTTGCGGGCATCGCCGGACAAGGTGAACTGCGACACGACGAGGACCTCGCCCTTGATGTCGAACACCGAGCGATTCATCTTCCCCGCTTCGTCCTGGAATATTCGCAGATCGCGAACTTTGGCGGCGACGTACTGGAGGTCGCCGGTTCCGTCACCTTGCTCGACCCCGACGAACACGAGCAGGCCCTGGCCGATCTCGCCGGTCGTGCGCTCCCCCACCGTGACCCTGGCCGAGGTCACTCGTTGAACGACCGCTCTCAAGGCTTCGCCGGCTTGGGGCCTGGGCCCTGGGGCTTGGAGAGCATCAACGGAATCAGCGGCACATCCGCCGGCACATCGTCGAACTCTTCGAGCTGCGTCGAGATGACCTTGCGGATGTCGCCATTGGGATTCAGTCGTCGATCGAGCAGGTGGCGCGGCATCACGTTGCCCAGCGCTTTGATCATCGACGACTTCACGGCCGGATGCTCGCGCTCGAGCTCGGTGATCAGCCGCTTCACGCGCTGCCGCTGCAGGCTGAGGTCACCGCAGGCCGGGCAGCAGCAGCCGATGATCGGCAGCTCGCTCTCCTTGCAATACGCGCGCGCTTCGGCCTCGGTGACATAGACCAGCGGGCGGATCACGACGTGCGCCCCGTTGTCGGAAGTGAGGCGCGCCGGCATCGCCTTGAGCGCGCCGGCGAAGAAGAGATTCAGCAGCACCGTCTCGACAAAGTCGTCGAGATGATGGCCGAGCGCAATCTTGGTGGCGGAGGTTTCCTTCGCCAGGCGGTAAAGCACGCCGCGCCGCAGCCGCGCGCACAGTGAACACGGCGTCTCGTCGCTTTCGAGCTTGTCGTCGATCACCGCGCCGATGTTGGTGTGCTCGCTGTAGAACTCCCAGCCGCGCTCGCGGCAGGCGTCGGCCACCTGCTTATGCTGGTAGCCCTCGTAGCCGGAATCGACATTCACCGCCACGATCGAAAACGTGATCGGCGCGCGCTTGCGCAGCACATCGAGAATCTGGATCAGCGCCCAGCTGTCCTTGCCGCCGGAGAGGCCGACCATGACGCGATCGCCGTCTTCAATCAGGTTGAAGTCGACGATGGCCTTGGTGGTCTTCTTAGCCAGGCGCGTTTCGAGTGGTGAGCGGTAGCCCATGAAGCTGGCACACAGTCTAGCAGGGAGTCCACGTACGGGCCACAGAGACACAGCGACACAGAGAAAACTCAAGTTCTCTTTCCGCTCCTCAGCATCTCTGGGCTGCCACGGCACCTCTTGTCTTTTGGCGAAAACAATCCTTGTCAGGAATTGGCCTGCGTTCGAGCGACTCTCTCAGACAAGAGCTTTTTTCAAGAAAGTATTTTGAAAATGAATTCTCTGTGTCTCTGTGGCCCGTTGTCAGAGAAGCAGCTTCTGTATCGCGCCCGACCAGGTCATCTGCTGGGTGGCCGCGCGGCCGGCCTCGCCCATCCGCATGGCGAGATTCTTATCGTCCATCACTCGCCGCATCGCCACCGCCAACGCCTCTGGGGTGGAATCGGTGACGAATCCGCTCTCG
>JANOZI010000449.1:0-8129 GCA_031429375.1 Acidobacteriota bacterium
CCGCACATGTACAACCGATCGATCGGCGTGGAGTACTGCGCCCATCCCGGCACCGGCCGGAGGAAGAACAGTTGCTCGAGCGTGAGCTCGCCTTGAAAGATGTTTCCTTCCGTGAGTCCGAACTCCCGCTCGATATCGAGCGGCGTCAGCACTTGCCGGTGCAGGATGATGTTCCTGATGTTGGGGGCGTATTCCGCGATCGTGTTGATCACGGCATCGCCAAACGCCTCGCGCTGTTGGTCATCCCAGACGCCATCACGGAGGTGGTACGGCGCGTATTGCACGAAGCAGGACATCACGTGCTTGCCGGGTGGCGCCACCGATGGATCGGTCAGCGACGGAATCACCATGTCCATGTAAGGCCGCCGCGAAAACCTCCCGTACTTCGCATCGTCGTACGCCTGTTCCATGTAGTCGATGCTGGGTGAGATCGAGATGGCGCCGCGAAGATGAGGGCCCGGGCCCGGCATGCAGGTGAAGTCGGGCAGGCCGTCGAGCGCGAGGTTGACCTTGCCCGACGAGCCCCTGAACTTGTAGCGGCGCACGCCCTCGACGAAGTCGGCGGGCAGGTCGGCTTCATCCATGAACTGCAGGAACGTCAGGTGTGGATCGACGCTCGACACCACCACGTTGGCGTGGAGCTCGTCGCCGCTAGCGAGCACGACGCCGGTGGCCCTGCCCTTCTTCGACAGAATGCGAGTCACCGCCGCCTCGGTCCGGATCTCTGCGCCGAACTCGCGGGCTGCGGCGGCAATGGCATTCGACACCGCGCCGGTTCCGCCGCGCGACAGCCCCCACGATCGGAACGCGCCGTCGATCTCTCCCATGTAGTGATGGAGCAGCACGTATGCCGTGCCCGGCGACCGCACGCCGAGGAACGTCCCGATGATGCCGGATGCCGCCATTGTCGCCTTCAGCACGTCGGTCTCGAACCACTGATCGAGGAAATCGACCGCGCTCATCGTGAGCAGCTGCACCTGGTTCACGCGATCGTGCGCGCGCATCCCGCGGAAGCGTTTGCCCATGCCGATGAGCTCGATCAGGCCGCGCGGGTCGAGCGACGTCGGGTCGGGAGGCAGCATCGACATGATCGGCTTGGCGAAGCGGCCCATCTCCACCATGGCCTTGCCGTACTCGTCGTAAGCTTCCGCGTCAATGCGTGAATGGCGCGCGATCTCGCGCCGGGTCTTGTCGTGATCGTTGACCCGCCACAAGTGATCGCCGTTCGGCATCGGCGTGAGCGTGCCGTCGAGCGGCAGCAGCTCCATGCCGTGGCGGGGCAGGTCGAGCTCGCGGATGATTTCCGGCCGCAGCAACGACACCACGTACGAGCACACCGAAAACTTGAAACCGGGAAAGACCTCTTCGGTGACCGCGGCGCCGCCAAGCACATGGCGCCGCTCGAGCACGAGGACCTTGCGTCCGGCTCGTGCGAGATAGGCTGCGCAGGTGAGGCCATTGTGACCGCCCCCGATGACGATCGCGTCGTATCGCAAGGTGTCTGACACCATAGCAGAATCTGGCATGGTGTCAGACACCGTATACTGCGGCCGTGCCTGTTGGTTCCGCCTTCCACGCTCGCACCCTCGAGTTGTGCGAAAGCCTCAGCTATCGCGACTGGGCCGGCTACTACGCCGTCAGCGCGTACGAGACGCACTACGAGCACGAATACAACGCCATCCGCAACGCCTGCGCGCTGATCGACATCTCGCCGCTCTTCAAGTACCGCGTCTCCGGACCGGATGCGTCTCGCCTGGTCAACCGCGTCATCACGCGCGACGCCTCGAAGATGGCGGTCGGGCAGGTCTACTACACGCCGTGGTGCGACGACGAAGGAAGGGTGGTCGATGATGGCACGGTGACGCGTGTCGCGGAGCAGTCGTACCGCTGGACCGCCGCCCACCCCAACCTGCGCTGGCTGACCGGCAACGCGTCGGGGCTGAGAGTCGAGATCGAGGACATTTCGGAAACGGTGGCGGCGCTGGCGCTCCAGGGGCCCACATCGGGCCGCTTATTGCGCGCGGTCGCGACTGCCGATCTGGATTCGCTTAAATATTTTCGCGCGACCAGCGGATCGATCGCCGGCGTGCCGGTTGACATTTCTCGGACGGGATACACCGGCGACCTGGGCTACGAGATCTGGATGCCGTGGAACGCCGCACTGCAGGTCTGGGATGCGATCGCCGGCGCCGGCCGCGCCTTTGATCTGCATCCCACTGGAATGCTCGCGCTCGACATCGCGCGTATTGAGGCGGGCCTGCTGCTGATCGACGTCGACTTCCAGAGCAGCCGCAAGGCGTTGATCGAGTCGCAGAAGTACTCGCCGTTCGAGCTGGGCCTGGGACGGCTGGTCGACTTGAAGAAGGGTGCGTTCGTCGGACGAGCGGCGCTCGCCGAGGAGCACTTGCGCGGGCACGCCAGGCAGATCGTCGGCCTCGAGATCGACTGGATGGACGTGGAAAAGTTATACGAGCGCGTCGGCTTGCCGCCAACCGCGCCGGCCGGCACATCCCGTGTCGCAGTGCCGGTTTATAAGGGCGGCTCGCAGGTCGGACGCGCCACCTCGACGACGTGGTCGACGACGCTGAAGAAGTTGATTGCGCTGGCGACGATCGACTCGCCGCACTTTGTGACCGGGACGCGGCTGGACATCGAAATAACGGTGGAGGCGGTCCGTCACCGCGCCGGCGCGACCGTCGTCTCCACGCCGTTTTTCAACCCTGCGCGCAAGACCGCAACGTAACGTAATGCATCACACAGAAACACCGAATCACGGAAACACCGAATTTGGTTTTTAAGAAATGTTTTTCAGTGATTCTGTGCTTCTGAGTTTCCGTGTAATGCATTTCACGCCGCTTCACCGGGTCTGTGCAAGCTTGGTTGCCTGTTCGATCCCCGCGACGAAACGCGTGAGCGCGCCTTGGAGGCGGGACGTCTCGCGGGCCACCGCCGCCGCATCGCCGACACGGATCGCCTCCGCCAGCCCGGGCAGTGGCTGGCCTTCGTACAACGAGTAAATATTCCACCCGTAGATCACGTGGCGGTACCAGCGCGTCGCCGGCGGCTCCGACTCGTCGAGCAGTTGCTGCTCGAGCCGCACCAGCGCGTCGTTGATCGGTCGCGCACTCGCCGCACCGATCGTGCCGGCGATAGCGAGCCGATCGATCAGCGTTTCGAGTGCCGTGGCACTCGCGACCGCGCGTGTCGCCAGTCCCCGTGCCGCCGCCAGATCGATCGCGACCCGGCGCCTGCCTGTGTCGTCTACCGCCCACGCACCCGCGCCGTCGATGAACTCCTCCATCTTTCGCGCGTAGTGCGAGTAGCGGAAGGGCAGCAGGTCTGCCGACGCCAGGCGCATCGCCGCGAGGCCGAGCACGCGCGCGAGACTCTGGACCACGCGGAATCCGGGGTCGGTGTGCGTCTCGACGTACCAGCGCGTGTCGAAGTTGGAATGGTAGGGACCGTAACTGCCTTCGAAGTCGAACTCCATTTGTAATGTCGGCAGTCCCAGAAAATCCTGGAACGCAACGAAGTCCGCGCCGCTGCCGAGCGCCGCCAGTTCCACCTCGAACCCGTCAGCGCCGCGGCGGCGCCGCTCTGCCGGCTGGCGTTGCCAGTCCTCGGACCGCCACTTTTCGTACACGGAACCGCCGCCATCGAAGTGCGGCACGTCGCGCGTGACTTGCACGAGGAAGTCGCGCAGCGACGGCGTGCCGCCGCCGTCGAAGCGGCCGCGCATCGACAGGTCGGTATTGATGTAGACGATCGCCTTCTCACGCAGCTCGGCCTGCATCGCTTCGGCGTATTCCGTCGATCCGATCAGCCCGAACTCTTCCGCATCCCAGAAGGCAAAAACGATGGAACGCTCCGGCATCCAGCCCGAACGCGCCAGCGCCGCGAGGCCGCGCGCGGTTTCGAACACCGCCGAGAGGCCGGTACCGGGATCCATCCCGCCGAAACTCCACGCATCGTGATGCGTGCCGAGCACGATCCAGCGGTTGGGATCGCGTCCGGCGATCGTTCCGATCACGTTGCGGATCAAACGACGGCTCGCGTCCATTTGAACATCGAGACGCACGGCCACCCGGCTGGGCCCGAGACGGTAGGTGAACGGCAGGCCGCCCTGGAAACCAGAGCCCGCCGGTGCCGGCGGGCCGTCGAGCAGCTCGAGGATCCGCACGGCTTCTTTCGACGACAGCACGACCGCGGGAATTGTCGGCAGGGTCGGCGCCGTCGCCGGATCGAGCGCCGGCGCGCCGGGAGTAGCCGCCACGCCCGGGGTCAGCGGATCGCCGTGCCAGAACCAGCTGTACTTGCCGTTGCCGCTCTGCGATTGAAAGTCCGCGCGCCAGGGCCCGTCGGGCCAGGTCAGCCCTCGCGTGAAGCCATCGTCTGCCGGATCCGAATAGATGATGATGCCGACGGCGCCCGCCTTCTCTGCCGTGTGCAACTTCACGGCGCGATGGCTGCGCGCGTAGCGGGCAATCGCGATCTTGCCGCGAACGTCGATGCCGGCTGCGGCGCGCCGCGCGTAGTCTGGCGGCAGACCGTCGTTGACGTAAACGACCGGCGCCGTCACGGTGCCCGATGCCGAGTACGCGACGAACGCCGGCCCCAGCTCGGGGTGGGAGCTGTCGCGGTCGCCTGTGCTGGCGGGCTCGCGGACGGCCACCGGAGCCGCGACCGCCGACATGATGGTGACCGTCACGGACCGCGGCGTTGACAGGTGCACCAGATAATCGCGAACTTCGGTTTGTAAGCCGGCTGCGTCGAGCGCACCCCGCACGCGATCGGCGACCGCGATCGAGCGCGCGGATCCGGCAACATGCGGATGCTCGGTGACCTGGCGATGGATCGCGCTGATCGATTCGGTCGAGACGCCGTCCAGGAAGCGCTGCTCGATCTCCGTCGCGGTAGTGGAGCGCGGTTGTGCCGAGCTGCCCAGGGCAACGATCGCCAGAGCCGGGACGATCGCCGCCCTCAATGCCTACCTGCCCGTGCGCGCTTTCCGCGCGGCAATGAACGACCGCACGCCGAGCGCAACGTAGACGAGCAGGAGCACCGCCATGGCCAACTGCGCGAGCACGGCGGGCCTGCTGATGCCGCCACCCGCGACCGCCGGAATGGCGCGAATCAAGGAGGCGATCGCGCCGATTAGCGCGACCGCGACGGCCGCGTGCATGGCATGCTTGCGCGCGTTTTCGTTTCTCGCCACCAGCGCCAGCACAACGAGCACCGCGCCGAAAAACGCAGGAATCAGAGCCGTGACGCTGGTGCGCTCGGTCACGACGTAGCTCGCGATTCCGAGGACGATCAGGAGCAAGCCGAAGAGACGTGTGGTGGCTGGCATCTACTTCTCCGCCCGCACGGGGTTTTCGAGCGTGCCGATCGACTCGATCGTGCACGTCGAGGTATCGCCGTCCTTGAAATAGATCGGTGTGCCGCGCGCCGTGCCGACGCCGGCCGGGCTGCCCGACGAGATCAGGTCGCCCGGCTTGAGCGTGAGCATGTGCGACGCGAATTCCACCAGCTCGTAGACGTTGTGCGTCATGCGATCGGTATTCGAGTCCTGCATCACCTTGCCGCTCAGCGAGAACTTGATGGCGAGCTTCTGCGGGTTGGGCACGAACTGCCGCGGCACCACGTAGGGGCCCATCGGGAAAAAGGTGTCGTGGCTCTTGCCGAGCATCCAGTCGGAGCCGTGGCGCCCATCGGCGCGGCCGCCGCGATCGGACACGTCGTTGTCGAGCGTGTATCCAAAGATGTACTCGGCGGCGTTCTCGGCCTTGACGCGCTTGGCGGTCTTGCCGATCACGATGTTGAGCTCGCACTCCCAGTCGATCTGCGCGCGGCCGGGCGGCAGGATGATCGGGTCGCCGTTGCCGGTAATCGAGCTCGGGGCTTTCAGGAAGTAATACGGGTTCTGCCGCGGATCGCCTGGCTTGCGGTTCCAGTAGCCCGGAATGCCCATCGCCACCTTCGGGTCGACCTTGTCGGCGCTGGCGGCGGACGTGGCGACGCCGGTCATCTCGATGCCGTGCTCGCTGTAATTGACGGCCGCGTTCAGTAACACGGCCGGATCCGGAATCGGCGGCAGCGTCTTGACCTCCGAGATCTTCATCGAAAACGCCGGCGCCTTTTGCGCGGACGCGGCAGCCAGCGTCGCGAGCCTGGTGCCGGTCGTCGCATCCCACTGCGCGATCAGCTGTTTGAGCGTGGCCGGCGCGCCGACGTTCGCGCGCGACAGGTCGACGACCATCGTGTCTTTCTGGATCACCATGCCGACAAACGATCGCGCGCCCTGCTGGAACATGCCCAGCTTGTAAGGCTCGGCCGTCTGCGCGCCAGTATCGGCCATCCCAACTATCGCAGCGAGTCCCGCCGCCACCAGCGCTCCATGCACAGTCTTCATTCGCAGCCTCCGTTGACCGAGCCATAATACTCCGCGATGAAGATCGCGCTCGTTCAGCAGCACGCAGGGCAGGACAAGCCCTCGAATGTCGCGCGGGGCCTGGCCGCACTGGAGACCGCGGCCAGAAACGGCGCGCAGCTGGCTTGCTTCGCCGAGCTCGCCTTCGAATGGTTCTATCCGCAGCGCCCCGCCGGGCCCGGGTTCCGCGAGCTAGCCGAGCCGCTGGACGGACCGACGGTGACGGCCTTTCAACAGAAGGCGCGCGAGTTGGGCCTGGTTGTCGTGATCAATCTCTACGAGCGGGACGGTCACAACACCTTCGACAGCTCACCGGTGATCGATGCGGATGGCAGCTTGCTCGGCGTGACCCGCATGATTCACATCACCGACTACCCGTGCTTTCACGAGCAGGGATATTACACGCCCGGCGACAAAGGCGCGCCGGTGTTCAAGACGAAAGCCGGCACCATTGGCGTGGCGATCTGCTACGACCGCCACTTTCCGGAATACATGCGCGCGCTGGCGGTGAAGGGCGCCGATTTGGTAATCGTGCCGCAGGCCGGCGCCGTCGATGAATGGCCTGAGGGCCTCTACGAGGCCGAGATGCGGGTGGCGGCGTTTCAGAACGGCTATTTCACGGCACTCTGCAACCGCGTCGGCAAGGAAGACTGCCTGGATTTCGCGGGCGAGTCGTTCGTCTGCGGTCCCGATGGCGGCGTGATCGCGCGAGCGGCGAAGAGCGAGGACGCGATTCTCTACGCCGATCTTGATCTTGCAGCGACGGCCCACTCAAACGCGCGCCGGCTGTTCCTGAAACATCGCCGCCCCGAAATCTATGGTGACTGGATCAATTAGACCTCGGACGGCCCTTCGTGATGATCTTCTTTAGAAATGCCTCGCACGGAAACGCAGAAACACGGAAACACAGAAGAGGTTTTTGAAAAACCAAATTCAGTGCTTCAGTGCCTCTGTGCTTCCGAGTAACGCATTTCCGAGGCTTGTGGGATCAGTGAGCTTCGTGGCACAGTTTCTTCAATACAAACTGATCGAACTCCCACAACTGCTTCTCACGCTCGGAGTACGGCCCCGGCTGATATCCGCGTGAGCTGATCCCGAGGTACGACTGCTCCGAGATCGCCCAGTCCTCCCGGTTGGTCCGGTCCCAGAACTCGATGGCATCCTCGAACACGAAGTCCGGCTTCGCGATCTCGTCGGGATGAAAGTGCCATTCGGCGACGAGCCGCGTGTGCCCGGGATCCACCGGCCAGATCGTGATCGTCATCATGTAATCGGGATGCAGGGTCAGCAGGAAGTTCGGGTAGATGGCGAAGTAATTCACCACCGCGCGCTCGCGCTCGCCCAATCCGGGCAGCAGCGCCCGCCGGCGCTTGCCGTCGGCGCTGAGCGTTTCGACGCCGTCCTTGAAGCCCATCGCGCCGCCGCAGTAGGTCTCGGTCGTCGGCACGTTCTCGGCGGCGAGGTAATGGTGCATGCGATTGAGCAGCGGATGGATCACCGGGCAGTGCAGGCACTCGTTGTAGTTCTGCACCACGAGCTTCCAGTTGGTGGCGACGTCATACTCGATCCGCCGCACCATCCGCAGCTCCTGCATGCGCCAGGGCGCAAATCGCGCCGGCAAGTCGCCGACCTGCGAGGCCAGCGGCTCGGGAGCGTCCGACCCTTCGACTCCGCTCAGGGTCGCCCCGAGCCTGTCGAG
>JANOZI010000450.1:0-3526 GCA_031429375.1 Acidobacteriota bacterium
CCGCCGCTTCGCCTTCCGCAATCCATTCCGGCTTCGCCGCACCAGCCGCCCTGAATTCAGCCTCGGCGCGCGGCCGATATGACACTTCCTCGTGGAAGCCGGGGAATGCGCCTTCGGCCTTGTTGCCCTTGAAGTCGTAGATCCGGCCGAGCCAGTAATGCGCTTGGGCAGCTGTTGCAGGGATTTTGGTGGCTGCGATGAGTTTCTGCTCGGCTGACTTCGTGCGCATCGCAAACCAGTCGGCCTTGCCTTGGTCTAGTTGTGGGTTTTGTGCCCGTACATGGCTTGCGGCCAGTATTGGCAAAACCAACATGGCCGCGAGTAAACGTCGTGTGATCAAGCGATCAACCGATCAACAGATCAACAGATCAACAGGTGACACAGCGGTTGTTGTTCTTCGCGCCGAGCTTCATCAACAACTCGATCGTCGCCGGAATGGCCGACAGCCGCTGCACCGGGCCATTCGCCATGTCAACGGTGGTCTGCCCGCTGCGCGCTACCGCCTTGACGTCGGCGCCCTTGCTGACGAGATACAGGATCATCTCGTTGTCGCCGCGCGCGGCGGCGTGATGGAGCGGCGTGTAGCCGTCGTTGTCGCGTATGTTGACGTCGGCGTGCAGCTCCTCGACGAGATACGTCATCACGCTCAACCACGCGTCGGGCGCATGACGATGGGCGTTGCCGGCGAAGCCTTCGCCGTACTCCACGCCGGCGGCGGCGTGAATGGCAAAGGCGCCCGGACCGCCGTACGGAATCGGCGGGGCGTCGTACTTCGCCATGCCCGCTTCAGCGGTCGGCATGATCGCGCCGCCCGCGCCCTGCGGCTGGGCGCCGGCCGGTGCACCCGGCGCTCCGGGAGGAGGGCCACCGCGGCGAACCTGCTGTTGCGGCGCAATCGTCGGGATCTCAGGATCGGCGCCGTACGCCGCCAGCAGCTTCATCGCCATCAGGTCGGTGCCGTAGGCGGCGCGCCAGAACGCGGTGGAACCCGCCGTGTCCGCGAGACCGCAGTTGCGGTTGCCGCAACCGGTGTAGACGAGATACCACGGGTGCGACGTGATGCGGTGATTCACATTCGCGCCCTTGTCGAGCAGCGCCTGCATCACGTCGAGATAGGTGGCCTTCTGCAGCTCCATTTCCTGGGGCTGCGGGAAGCGCGTGCGCGGTTGCCACGCGGTGTTGACGGCGGCCCACAGCGGCGAGACGCCGTTGTTCTTCGCGATCAGGTTGGGGTCGGCGCCGCGCTTGATCAGCATCATCGCCATGTCGAACTGGCCGTTGATCACCGCGGTGAGCAGCGGGCTGGTGGCGTCACCGGCCTGGGTCTTGTTGATGTTGGCGCCGCCGTCGAGCAGCGCTTCCGCTGCTTCGAGGTAGCCCTGGCGCGCCGCGTGGAGCAGCGCCGTCATGCCGCCCTTGGTCGAGACCGGCGGATTGATTTCTTCCGGATTGAAGCCGCGGGGTGGCGGCGCGTCCGGATCCGGCGGCGGAATCTTGCCGGACCTGAGGACCTCGCGCGACGCTTCGATCGCGGCCTGCATTTGCGCCGGCGTCGGACGCCGGTCCGAATCCTTGCCGATGAAGCCTTCGATCACCTTGCGCTGGCGCTCAACCGCCGCGCGATCCAGCTGGCCCTGCTTCGAGACGTCGATCGTCTTGCTGGAGAGGTCCGGATCGGCGCCGCGCTTGATCAATGCGGCGATCGCCGTGGCGCGATTGCCCGAGGCCGCGAACATCAGCGGCGTCTGTTCCCACTCCGCTTCTTTCGCGTTGACGTCGGCCCTGGCGTCGGCCAGCAGGTTGATCACGTCCGCGCTGCCGGCGAGCGCCGCCAGATGCACCGCGGTGGCGCCGCTCGGGTTCGACTTCACGTTGACGTCGGCGCCGCCTTTGATCAGCACCTTCACCACAGCGGCGCTGCCCGCCTTGGCGGCGAGGTGGAGCGGCGTGTAGAGGCCGATGCGCGTGACCGCCGAGACGTTGGCCCCGGCATAGACCAGCCACTCCGCCAACTCGGCATCGCCGCGTTCAGCCGCCCAGTGCAGCGCCGTCATGCCGTCGCCTTGCGGCGCGCCGACGTCGACGCCCTGTTTGAGCAGGGCCTTCGCCGCGGTCTTGTCGCCGCGCATGGCGGCATCGGCCAGCGGCGAGCTGGACTGCATCGCGCCAAGCGACGCGGTCAGCATGAAGACGACGGCGAGCTTGATAGAAAACTGGCGCATGACTTGTCCCCTGTCGATAGTCGATTTCAGATCTCAGATCTCAGACTGCAGATCAATTGCAGATTGAAGATATCGGGAATTGTTGTTTTCCTCGATCACCAATCCATCAATCGAATCTGCAATCCTCCAATCTTCCAATCTGCAATTGACCTGCAATCTCACATCTGAGATCTGAGATCTACGCAACTGAGATCTGAGATCTACGCAACCGTCGCAGGCGCAGCCTGCGTAAGTGAGAGTTCCCCCGTGCTGTCGCCAAACGACTTGACGTCTTCCATACCGAGCCCGTGCGCCAGCGCGAGGTAGACGTTCGCCATCGGCGTGGCGTCGGCCGCCTTGATGTGCAGGTTGCCCTTGAGCATGCCGTTGCCGTGGCCGATCAGAATCAGCGGGCAGCGGCGATGGTTGTGGACGTTCGGATCCGCCATCGGTGAGCCCCACACCACCAGCGTCTTCTCGAGCAGGTTGCTGTCGCCCTCCTGGGTCGCCTTGAGGCGATCGAGCAGGTAGGGCAGCTGGCCGACGCGGAACTTGTTGATCTTGTTGAAGTCCATGATCTTGTCTTCGCGATCGCCGTGATGCGAGGTCGGATGGAACGGCAGGTTGACGCCGCTCTCGGGGAACGAGCGGTTCTGCGCGTCGCGGCCGGTCTTGAACGAGATGATGCGCGTCATGTCGGTTTCGAGCGCGAGCACCTGCAGGTCGAACATCAGCTTCATGTGTTCGCTGAAGGAATCGGGCACGCCGGCCGGTGCGTCGGGCAGCTCGCGCTGCTCGCCGCTGGTGTTGCGCGCCTCGATCGCCTGGATGCGGCGCTCGATCTCGCGCACGTGCGTCAGGTAGCGATCGAGGCGGACCTTGTCGCCGACGCCGAGCTCCTGGCGGACGTTCGCCACCTCACCGGAAATGAAGTCGAGGATGCTGCGGCGCGTCTTGCGGCGCTCGGCGCGATCCTGCTGCGAGCCGCCGGTGCCGAACAGCATGTCGAACGCGACCCGCGGATCGCGAATCATCGGCAGCGGCTCGTTCGGTGACGCCCAGCTGATCGAGTCGGTGTAGGCGCACGAATAGTTGTAGGTGCAGCCGCCGGCCTGGTCGAGGCTCTCGATGCAGAACTGCATCGACGGCAGCGGCGTGGCCTGGCCGAAATGCTGCGCGTAAATCTGGTCGAACGAGGTGCCGGCCCAGATGTCGGAGCCCTGCGTCTGCTTCGGATGCGCCTGGGTCAGGAACACCGCGCTCGAACGGAAGTGATCGCCGCCAATTTCCGGGGCGGTGAACGCTTCGGCCATGCGCACGTCGGT
>JANOZI010000451.1:0-1621 GCA_031429375.1 Acidobacteriota bacterium
CGAGGCAGCAGCGCCTGACAGACGATGCCCTCGATGACGAGCGACAGCTGCGTGCGGATCTGCGACTGCTGGTGCGACGGAAAGACGTCGATGATGCGGTTGATGGTCGACGAGGCCGAGTTGGTGTGCAGCGTGCCGAACGTGAGGTGGCCCGTCTCGGCGATGCGCAGCGCCGATTCGACGGTTTCGAGGTCGCGCATTTCGCCGATCAGCACGACGTCGGGGTCTTCGCGCAGCGCCGCGCGCAGCGCGGCGGTGAAGCTGTGGGTGTCGCTATGCAGCTCGCGCTGGTTGATCAGGCACTTCTTGTGCTGGTGCAGGTACTCAATCGGATCCTCGACGGTCAGGATGTGGCCGTGCCGCTCGGCGTTGATCTTGTCGATCATCGCCGCCAGCGTCGTCGACTTGCCGCTGCCGGTCGGGCCGGTCACGAGCACGAGGCCGCGCGGCCGCTCGGCCATCTTGGCGAGCACCGCCGGCAAGCCCAGCTCGTCGAACGGGCGGATGCGCTCGGGGATCTGGCGATAGACCGCGCCGACCGCGCCGCGCTGGTTGAACATGTTGCAGCGGAAGCGCGCCACGCCCCTGATGCCGAACGAGAAATCGAGCTCCAGCGTCTCTTCGAACCGCTTCTTCTGCGCATCCGTGAGCACCGCGTACGACAGCGACTTGGTATCGGTCGGCGTCAGATCGGGGTACTCGAGGCGGCGCAATTCGCCGTGCACGCGCACCTGCGGCGGCGATCCAATGGAGAGGTGCAGGTCGGACCCCTGCAGTTCGACCGTTTGCTTGAGCATATCCGGGAGTGTGGCCATAGTTGCTTTCGTAACTCGTAACTCGTAACTCTGAACTCGTAACTCTTCTTATCGGCAGACTGCCTCCCGGCTCATCTGCGCATTACTTCACGGTTTCCCGCAGTACTTCCTCGATCGTGGTCACGCCGTCCTTGATCTTTCGCAGTCCGCTACCGCGCAGCGTGATCATCCCCTCTTCGATGGCCTTTCGCCTGATTTCCAGCGCCGAGGCGCCCACCAGGATCAGCTCGCGGAGTTCGTCGGTGATCTCCATCACCTCGTACAGGCCGACCCGGCCCTTGTAGCCGGTCTTGAGGCACTTCTCGCAGCCGGTCCCCTTTTTCGGCTTCACCGTCTGGGCGTCCGCGGCCGAGAAGCCGACCTGCTCCATCGCGGCCGGCGGCAGCTCGTCTTCGACCTTGCAGTTGACGCAGACCCGGCGCACGAGGCGTTGGGCACACACCAGGTTCAGCGAGCTGGCGACGAGGAACGGCTCGATGCCCATGTTCATCAGGCGGTTGATGGTGCTGGGCGCGTCGTTGGTGTGGAGCGTCGAGAGCACGAGGTGGCCGGTGAGCGCCGCCTTCACCGCGATTTCCGCGGTTTCAAAGTCGCGGATTTCGCCGACCAGAATGATGTTGGGGTCCTGGCGCAGGAAGCTGCGCAGCGCGGCGGCGAAGTTGAGGCCGATGTTCTCGCGCACCTGCACCTGGTTGACGCCGAGCAGGTTGAATTCGACCGGGTCCTCGGCGGTCATGATGTTGGTTTCGGGCGTGTTGATCCGCGAAATCGACGAGTACAGCGTGTTGGTTTTGCCGCTGCCGGTT
>JANOZI010000452.1:0-7278 GCA_031429375.1 Acidobacteriota bacterium
TGGCACCGTCTTCCGCTCGGTGCCCGGCGAAGCCGGCATCGACCCCGCACGTCCGCCGCACACGCCGACCCATGGCGTCTGGCGCTACCTTGGCAAGGGGCGGTTCGGCGTGACGATGTGGGACATCTTTTACGACATCAAGACAGGCCAGCTGCTTCACTACATGAAGATCCGGCTCGAGGTAACGATGGGCGAAGACCGTGATGAAGCCAGCGGCAGGGCGATTCTGGAAACGCTCGATCCGCAGGGTGTGGTGTTGCAGACTCGCACCGGCGCCATCACCTTCGATCGCATCCCGTTCGAGCCGCTCGAGTAGGCGGCGCCGGCGAAGTGCGCTTCGTCCGCGGCAAGCAAGGCGTCTGCACTTGGCGAAGAATCTTCGCCAAGCTGCGGACGCAGCGAGGCCTGCCATCCGACGCAGCCGCAGACATCCGCTCTCCGCGGATGATTTGCTCGCGTTGGTGAATCATCTGTTGCGGCGTCGTCCGCCGGTTGCCGGCCTCGCCTTCGGCGGCGGACTCCGTAACAACTCCGGAAGTTGTTTACCAAGCGTCTCGCGCGCGTCGTGCAGCACCGCTGCGGCCTTGAGAAGCTCCGCTGCCGAGCTCCTGGGACGCAGGCGAGCGAGCAGGGCGCCTTCCTTCGCCAGTATGTCTCGCACCTGCCGCTCACCCGACGCGGTGAGCCCCATCAGTGGCGAACGTTTGTGCATCGGGTTTGGGATTGCCTCGACCAGGCCGTCTCGGACCAACGCGTTGACGACCGGCTGCAGCCGCTGTCTGGTCTGCGCCCGCGCGCGGGCCAGGTGCGAGACGGTTTGCGGCCCGGCATGAAGGGCGGAGAGGATCGTCCGGCGCGGACCCGACAGGGTACCGGCGCCGTGAATGGCTGCCGCGTCGGCGCTCAGGCGCAAATACAACGAGACGGTCTCCTTGAAAAGGAGCGCGAGTCCCCGGGTCCTGGTGTTTCCCATCGGCCACCTCACCATAGCAAAAAACTGCAAGGTGACAATGTCTTGTCAATTAGACAAATTATCGTCAATACCGGACAGTCACTGTCCGCTTCTGCACGCCCCGAACCAGGTCCGGCGCCACGGTTCGGCGTTTCATCCCTACGCGGGCGGCGCCGGTCCCGGCCGCGCACTGGCACGCGCCCTGCTCTGTCGCCAGCGATGTCCACATTCAAACTCTTCTTGTTCGTCGTCGCCGCAATCATTCTGTCGCCGCGTCAGAGCGATGCGCAAACGGTGACTGTGTCCGGCGTGGTGGTCGACGCGCGGACCGGGCAGCCGCTTCCCGGTGTGTTGGTGCGCGTCGAAGAGGCACCCGCAGCGGGCGCCACAGACGCAGAGGGGCGGTTCAGTCTCGATCTCCCCACTGGTCGATACATGCTGGCGATTTCGATGATTGGCTTTGCCTTCGTCCGACGGCCACTGGACGTCGCTGGTGAGAGCATCGCGAAAGAACCGCTTCGGATCGAACTCGCTGAAGGTGCCGGCGCCTTTGAAGAACACGTCAGCGTTCAGGGTACGGCGCAGGCGGACGCCGGCGACGCGCCGGCGGGGGCGACGCTTCACGGCCGTGACCTGCAGGCCTTGCGCGGCGTGACGCTCGACGATCCGTTGCGGGCTTTGCACGCGCTACCATCGGCCGGCGCCAACGACGATTTCTACAGCGAATTTGCGGTTCGCGGTCTCGGATTCGAGCATACCGGCCTGGCCGTTGACGGCCTCCCTTCCCGGTATCTCATGCACTCAGTGCATGGGGTCAGCGACGGCGGATCCATCACCATGCTGAATACCGACGCTGTGGCGTCGGTCTCGTTGCTACCTGGAAGTTACCCACAGCGATTCGGCCGGCGGATTGGCGCACAGGTCAACGTCGAGACACGCGAGGGCGATCGCAACAACCTTCGGGTCCGCGCCGGCCTCAGTGGGACGAGCGCGACCCTACTGTCCGAGGGACCGCTTCCGAATGCCAAGGGATCGTGGCTGGTCTCGGCGCGACGCAGTTATCTCGATTTACTGCTGAAGCGCATCGACGATGGGAACAATCTCGCATTTGGATTTACCGACGGGCAGGCCAAGTTGGTCTTCGAGGTGACGCCGAAACACCACGTGCAGGCGCTAGTGGTTGTGGGCGCCTCGCGCTTCGACGAACAGCCCGACGACCTTGGGCCAAACGACGAGGCGCGCGTCAGCGGACGCTCCTGGTTGTCGGGTGTGACCTGGCGTTATGCCCCGTCGAATACCGCCGCCATCACTCAGCGCCTGTATGCGACCGGGTTGGCGTTCGACAACGTCAACCCGGCTGGCGCCGCATTAGACAGCAGCCGCGCGACCGACTTTGGGTGGCGCGGTGAGGCGCTGTTCGCACCGAAAGCGGGATGGCTGATCGAAGTGGGTGCCGACGCGCAACGTCTCACTGGCCGCCATGCGGTGCGCCGGTCGCTGAACGATGCGGCGGAGCTGTCGCTGGTTGGCGATTACCGCGTCAACGGGCACGCGGCTTCGGCCTACGCGCAGCTGTCGTTCAAACCCTGGCCTCGAGTGACGCTCAGCCCCGGTATCCGCGCAGACTATTGGGGAGCGACCGACGCGAGCACTCACTCGCCATGGGCGGCCGTCGAAGTAGAGTTGTCAAGGAGCACCCGCTTGAGAGCGGCCGGCGGAGACTATCGCCAGTTCGCGAATCTCGAACAAATCTACGGCGTCCGCGGCGGCACCCCCACGCTTCGCCCAGAAGCCGCGCGGCACGTTGATGTCGGTTTGAAGCAGACGCTGCCCTACTCATCCGAGCTCCAGGTCAACTGGTTCGGGCGCGACGAGCGCGACATCCTGTGGGCTCCCGGCTCGGAACCCCGCAGGTTACCGGACGGCACGCTCGCGATGGGACGGGGTGACGCGAAGTTACTCAACGGACTCGACGGCACCGCACGCGGAGTGGAGTTGGTGGTGCGACGGGATGCACCTCTTGGTCTCTCTGGTTGGGCAGGCTATGCGTATGGGCGTCATCGCTACACCGACCGGACGACCCAGGAGACGTTCGATGCCGACGAGGATCAGCGTCACGCCGTGTCATTGTTCGGCCGTTATGCGCTGTCGAATCGGACGACGCTAGGCGCCAAGTTCCGCTACGGTTCCAACTATCCCCGCGCCGGCTACCTCAAGGAACAGCAAGTCCCCGGATCGCCGCTGCTCTTCGGCGGTGGCACGCCGTTGTTCGTGGAATTGTCCGGCAGTCGCAACACGCTGCGCCTGCCCGACTATGCTCGCCTCGACTTGCGGGCCGACCGCACCTTCACCCTGGGGCGCAGGCGCGTCACGCTGTTTGCCGAGGTGGCAAATGCCTTGAACCGGCGAAACGAGCGCAACGTGCCGTATGGCGTTGACCGAAGCGGGCGGGTGCTTGGCGGGACGGATTCGCTGATGCCGTTCCTGCCGTCGGCCGGATTCGTCATTGAGTTCTGAACCGAACGTGGCGGAGACTCCTTCGCGTGCATTCATGAGCGAAGGATGGTGCGGCAGGAATAGCTATTCCTGCCGCAGCGTTGTCATCGGATCGACCTTGGCGGCTCGACTCGCGGGGATCCACGCCGCGAACAGGCAAGCGACCACAATCACCAGCAGGCTGGAGAGATATGCGACGGGATCGGTGACGTGTACGATTTTAGAAATCATCGCGCCGGCTTCGGTTGCGAGCGCGAGTGTCGTGAGTGACGCGGCGAGTCCGGCACCGGCCACCAGCCCGAAAAGGACCGGCCGCGTGGTTTGCGCCAACATCAACTGCGTCACATTCTGAGACGACGCGCCCAGCGCGATCCGCACGCCGATCTCCCTGGTGCGCTGCTCGACCAGATACGACAACACGCTGAAGAGCCCCGAAACGGTCAGCAACAGCGCGAGCCCGCCGAGCATCACCGACACCGAAAAGGCCATCGTCAACATGAGGGTCTCGACCCGCGCCACGCTCCGCAGGGTGATGATCTTGCCCATGTTCGGATCGATCCTGGTGAGTCGCTCGAGCAGCATTTGCCGCGCCAGGTCGGGATCGCCTTGAATGCGAGCGACCAGGAACGTCTGTGGCGCAGCGACGATGGTCGGCAGGAATACGCCGGCTTCCCTCACACCGGTGATCCGAAACCCGGCGACGTCTTTCGCGACGCCGATGACTGTGACCGTACGCGGCGTCAATGGCGCTTCGGCGGCGCCTACGCCGGGATTAATGGTGAGAATGGCGCCACCTTGGTGGGCGGTGAGATCCGGCTCGATCCTGAATGTCTTGCCGACGCCATCGCCATTCGGCCACAACGTCCGTGCGACCGACTCCGAGACGACCGCCACCGCGTGCTCGTCGCTCTCCGCCGCCGTGAACGCCCGCCCTCGCACGATGGCAACGCCAAGCACGTCGAAGTACTCCGCCGAGACGTGCTTGTACGAGAGCGCGACCTTGCCCGCGCCGACGTCACCAAGTGCGCGGGGTGGCTGTGCCAGCAACGGTGGCCTGACGCCCGCGAACGCCGTCACCGTGGGGTCGCTGCCAAGCGCCTCGAGCATGGCGTCACGCTTGTTGTCGTTAATGGTGTCAATCGAGAGCGTATCGGCGGTGCGAAACCCAGGATTGAATTGAGATGACGAGATCGCGCTGCGCAGAAAGGTCGCGGAGCAGATCAACAGCAGCGCCGATGCAAAGACCTGCACGCCGATCAGGATGTTGCGCGCGCGACCAGGCCGGGCGTCCTTGACCAGCTCGCCGCGCAGCGTCCGGACCGGCTCGATGCGGGTCGCGTGAAGCGCCGGCACCACGGCGAAGAAGGCGGTGGCGGCGATCGCCGCCAGCACCAGGAACAGCGCGACGCGCCAGTCTGCGGCCGGCACACTGAGGTTGACGTCACCCAGATCGACGGGCATGGTGCGCATCGCCCAGTAGACCGCGCCCTCGAGCGCGAGGCGCGATACCAGATAGCCGCCGCCGGCGGCCGCCAACGCGAGCAACACACTTTCGGTGAGCAACTGCCGGACAATGCGGCGCCGCGATGCGCCAATCGACAGGCGAATGCCGATTTCGCGCTGCCGCGCCACGCCGCGGGCGAGCAACAGATTCGCGACGTTGGCGCAACCGATCAACAGGATCAATCCGAACGCGAACAACAGCGGCGTGAAGATCGCGATCGCTTCGAAGGACAGCGGCATGGTGCCGCGACGCGGCGAGAGCTCGATGCTCATCGTCCGGTCGGTGGTCGCCGATTGGTTCGAGTCCCATGCCGCGAGCTGAGCGCGGGCGCTCGCCATCGACACGCCGGGTTTCAGGCGTCCGATAATCTCGATGCCGGCCTTGTCTTCGCTGCCGCGGACGTCCGGCACGAAATCGACGAGGCGCGCGAGCGGCGCCCAGAAGTCGGGCGCACTGACCTCGAGACCCCGGAACCCCTCCGGCATTACTCCCACGATCTCGTATGGCGCGCCGGTGACGAGCACCGTGCGCCCAATCACGTTGGGATCGCGGTTGAACTGGCGCTGCCAACCCTTGTCGCTCAGCACGAGGACCGGGTTGCCGCCGGTGCGATCATCGTCGGCGGCGCTGAGCGCGCGTCCAATGATCGGGTTCACGCGCACGACACCGAAGAAGCTCGCGGACACGAGATTGACCTTCATCATCCGCCCGTCGACCCGCAGATCGACGTCGTTCAGCGCCGCGTAGGCCTCGGTGAAGACGGTCGTCTCCGACCGCAATGCTTCGAAACGTTGCCGGGTGAATTGTGACAGCTCGTCGTTCGCCTGCTGCGGGCGTTCAACGGTGTAGATCCCGGTGACGTCTGGTACGGAGTCGGTCCTGAACAGCAGCACGTTCAGGACGGTGAAGAGGACGGCCACCACGCCGAGTCCGATTGCGACCGTGACGACGATGGTGAGCGACGCGAGAGGGGCGCGCTTGAATGTGCGAACGGCGTAGTGAAGGTCGCCGATGGTGTTGTCGATGAACGCGGTGCCGCGCTGGTCGCGACATTCGTCGGCGGCGACGGTGATCGATCCGAAGCGCGCCTGAGCCTTCATCTGCGCCCCATCGGCGGTCATGCCCTCGTCGATCAGCTTGCGGGTCTCGCGCTCGATGTGGAACTGCAGCTCGTCCCGGAGATCGCGCTCCGCGCGGTGAGGCGCGAACAGCGCGCGGGCGCGCCGTGTCAGGTCGCGAAGGTTCATGCAGCTACACCCGTGTCATCACGCGGCTGATCGCGTTCTGACCAACCAGGAGCGCGTCCGTCTGCAGCGTGCGAAGGATCAGTAAATCCAGCGTTCCGATGAGCAGATCAGGGGTGGCAGGTGCCATTGGTGTCGATAGACGACACCACTGGAAACAAAGTTCCGAGCGGCTGACTGCTTTCTGTGGGTGGCCACCGGCGGCAGCCGTGCCCCGGTGCCGCCGGGCGGCTGCGGCTTGGACACGACCGCGCTCGACCGATGAAGTTGGTGGACCAGACGAGCGCCAGCTGGAACTGGCTGACGCAATGGCTGAAACGCGTCGATGGACTCCGATCGACAGCGGAACGAAGCCCAGCTTCGGTAGCGTCTCGCCAGCTGCCACAGTCATTGGTCGGCAGCAGGAGCCACATGCCGATTCGTTTTGCGAACCGCTGGCGGCCGATCTTCGGCTTTCTGGCGGGAGCCACAGTCTTGGCGTTGACCCAGCCGGCAGCGTCGTCTCAGTTCCCCGTAGAGGCCGGCACGTTGAACGTCAGGCATCAGATTCCGGTGGGCACATTGCCGATCGGGATCTCGGTACCGGACGACCGCTTCGCCTACGCCGCCAACATGGGAGACCACACCATTTCGGTCATCGACCTCAGAAGGGGTGTTGTCGTACGAACGATCCTGCTGGCGACGACCCGGATGGCATCGTGTTTCTACCCGGTTGAGCGGCGATCTACGACGGGGAGGCGGTGCACCATCGGGAGAGAACCGGCCCTCGCGTTCGTCGAAGGTCGGTGCGTTCAGAGTCGTCCCTTCGAACCGGCCTGTGCTAAGCGCCTGGCATGAGCGAAATCAAGAGCGCAGCCGGCACTATGACCGCGAGGCTCAGGACGCTAGCCTTCAGAAACGCCCTTGCGTGGAAGCTGTAGTCTTTGTAGCCCCGCGCTCCGGCGGTGCCGGGAATCGGCGGTCGATCGGGATTGACGAAATACGCGTAAGGCCAGTCGATCAGCGCAAGGTCCCATACGTTGACAACCATCCACACACCATAGAGATGTGCAAAGGCTTCAGCAAACGACAAACCTCCCAAC
>JANOZI010000453.1:0-6572 GCA_031429375.1 Acidobacteriota bacterium
TTCGGCCCTGATTCTTGCGCTGGCCCTGTTCGCACCGTTGACCCCGGCGGCGCAGACCAGGCGCGCGCTCACCCTGGACGATCACTCGAAGATCGTGGCGGTGGGCGACCCCCAACGCTCGCCCGATGGCTTATGGGTGGCCTACACGGTCACCACGATTGATGCCGAGAAAGATCGCCGTAACACCGACGTGTGGATGGTGAAGTGGGACGGCACCGAGCAGCTGCAGCTGACCTCGTCGCCGGACAGCGAGTCGTCTCCGCGCTGGAGCCCCGACGGCAAGTACCTCGCGTTTGTCGCCTCGCGCGGCACCGAAGAAGAGAAGAAGAAAGGCGGGCAGATCTGGCTGCTCAACCGCGCCGGCGGCGAGGCACAGAAGGTCAGCGACCTCAAGGGCGGCGTCTCTGACATCCAGTGGTCGCCCGACAGCACGCGCATCGCGTTTGTCGCCGACGATCAGGATCCGGCGGACGAGCCGGAAAAACTTGACGGCTGGAAGCGGAAGACCGCGCCGCCGATCGTGATCGACCGCTATCACTTCAAGGCCGACCGCGAGGGTTACTTGAAGCAGTTGTACAGCCACATCGCGGTGTTCGACCTAGCGGCGAAGACGGCCACCACGATCACCAGCGGCAAGACCGACGATCGCAGCCCGTCGTGGTCGCCCGACGGCAAGCAGCTGGCGTTCCTGAGCAAGCGCGGTCACGCCGATCCGGACCGCACGTCGAATGAAGACATCTGGGTGGTCGAAGCGCGCCAGGGAGCAGAGCCGAGGCAGATTACGAAGACCGCTGAAGGCGAGGCCGGACGACCGGCGTGGAGCCCTGATGGCAGCCGGCTGGCCGCCGTGATTGGCGACACCGATCGGTTTGCGCAGTACTCGATGAGCAAGTTGATCGTCGTGCCGTCGAACCCGCCCGCCGCGGCGGGGCCGGCGACGAAGCCGCCGGTCTACATGCCGTCGCTCGACCGCGCCGTATCCAACATCGCGTGGTCCACCGACGGCCAGCACCTCTCGTTCCTGTTGCAGGACGATCGCACCAATCATCTCGCGACCGTGCCCGCCGAGAATCCGAACGGCACGCCGCAGCGGCGCAGCACGGGCCGGCGGGTGATCAGCTCGCCGAGTCCGGGCAAGGATGGCAACTTCGCGGTGCTGGCGGCGGAGCCGACGCGCATCAACGAGGTTTACGCGCTGGAAGGCTCGAACCTCCGCCAGCTGACCAGGCACAACGACAAGCTGCTCGGCGAACTGCAGCTTGCCACCACCGAGGATTTCCAGTCGAAGAGCAAGGATGGCGCGGAGGTGCACGGGCTCGTCGTGAAGCCGGCCG
Source organism: Acidobacteriota bacterium (assembly GCA_031429375.1). Lineage (GTDB taxonomy): Bacteria > Acidobacteriota > Vicinamibacteria > Vicinamibacterales > UBA2999 > 12-FULL-67-14b. The sequence continues at coordinate 1,335 of JANOZI010000453.1, forward strand.
GCTACAAGGCCGGCACGAAGTACCCGACGCTGCTGATCGTACACGGCGGCCCCAACGGCCAGGATCAGCACGCGTTTTCGTTCGATCGCGAGTTCCTCGCCGCCAACGGCTACGTCGTGCTCGCGATCAACTATCGCGGCAGCGCCGGCCGCGGCACCGCGTTCCAGAAAGCGATCCATGCCGATTGGGGCAATCTCGAAGTCGCGGACCTGCTGGGCGCGGTGGACGAAGCGGTGCGGCAGGGGATTGCCGATCCGAACCGGCTTGGCATCGGCGGGTGGAGTTACGGCGGCATTTCGACCGATGCGACGATCGCCACCGACACGCGGTTCAAGGCGGCGGTCAGCGGCGCCGGCGTGGCGCTGTACATGTCGCTCTACGGCGTCGATCAATACATCATTCAGTACGATCAGGAGCTTGGGCAGCCGTGGAAGAACAAGGAGGCGTGGACCAGGATGTCGCACGGCTTCTTCAACGCCGACAAGATCAAGACGCCGACGCTGTACATGGGCGGCGAGAAGGACTTCAACGTGCCGATCGCCGGCGGCGAGCAGATGTACCAGGCGCTCAAGAGCCTGGGCATCGACACCCAGCTGGTGATCTATCCCGGCCAGTTCCATGGCTTGACGATCCCGAGCTACGAGCGCGATCGCCTGCAGCGGTATCTGAATTGGTTCAACAAGTACCTCCAGCCAAACTTGACCAGTACAGCTTCGAAGTAGACGGGAGGCGTCTGATCCATTGCACCACACAGAATCACGGAAACACTGAAACACGGAACTTTTTTTGGAATTTCGAAAAGAGAATCTTCCTGTTTCTGTGTTTCCGTGTGAGGCATTCCAGCGACCGAATTTAGGTTCTGGGCGATAATCCCCCCATCATGCGAGCAAGTTTCACCACTGCTGCGATCATCCTGATGGCTACCTTCACCACGGCGCAGACGCCTGACTTGCGGACGCGGGCAGAGATCTCGAATTACGAGGAGACCAGCACGTACGCGGACGTCGAGCGCGTGATGGCTGGACTTGCGGCTTCGAGCCCGCTCGTGCACCGTGAGAGCTTTGGCAAGACCGAGCAGGGGCGCGAGATGCCGCTCATGGTCATCTCGGATCCGCAGGTGACGACGCCGGATGCGGCGCGGCGGCTGGGGCGGCCGCTGGTGTTCGTGCAAGCCAACATCCACGCCGGCGAAGTCGAAGGCAAGGAAGCCGTCCTGATGCTGGCGCGCCGGCTCGTGAGTGGCGACCTCAAGCCGCTGACCCGGCAGTTGGTGATCCTGATTGCGCCCGACTACAACGCCGACGGCAACGAGAAGGTCGACGCGATGAATCGCGCCGCGCAGTACGGGCCGGTCGGCGGCGTCGGCACGCGCGAGAACAGCAAGGGCCTCGACCTCAATCGCGACTACATGAAGCTCGACAGCCTCGAGGCGCGCGCGCTGGTGGGGCTGATGAACAAGTGGGACCCGCACGTGCTGGTCGATCTGCACACCACCAACGGCTCGTATCACGCCAACCACCTGACCTACTCGCCGATCCTCAATCCCAACGCCGACGATCGGCTGATCGCGTTTTCACGCGACCTCATGCTGCCCGCGATTCGCAAGGTGATGCTCGACAAGCACAAGTGGCGCACCTATTACTACGGCAACTTCGCGCCCGAAGACGGCGGCGGACGCGAGAGCTCGCGGGTCGATCCGGCGAACCCGGGTAACACCACCTGGCGCACCTTCGATCATCGCCCTCGCTTCGGCAATAACTACGCGGGCCTGCGCAATCGCATCGCGATCCTGTCCGAGGCCTATAGCTATCTCGATTTCAAGGGCCGCGTCGAGGTCACCGAAGACTTCGTCGAAGAGGTCTGGCGCTCCGCGGTGTCGCACGCCAAGACGATCATGGCGCTTACGGCGCAGGCCGATCGGCAGTTCACCGCGCCGGTCAGCGCGCGACCTGTCCTGAGCGAGGCGAGGGCTTCGACAGGAAGCCCTCGGCGAGTCGAAGGAGTCGAAGGGATCGAGCTCGGCGTCGACTTCGAGATCCGCTCGCTCCCGGAAAAGGTCGACATCCTCGTCGGCGAGGTGAAGAAAGTGCCGAACCCGAGGTCGGGCCGCGACATGCTGGCGATGACCGACATGGCGGTGGCCGTGGCGATGAAAGACTACGGCACGTTCAGGGCGACGAGGTCACTGCCACTGCCGAAGGGGTGGGTGATTCCGGCCAACCCGCGCCTCGCCGCGGCGCTCGATCGCCTGCGCTGGCACGGCGTACAGGTGCAAGAAGTCGCGGATGCCACGCAAGTGCCGGTCGAGCGGTTCTCGATCGCCGATTACACTCGCGCGGAACGGCCGTTCCAGGGCCATCGCGAAGCGCGGCTGAAGGGCACGTTCGACCAGATCCAGCTCACCGTTGCGCCGGGCGCGTTCTTCGTGCCCGCCACCCAGCCGCTGGCGCGGCTCGCGTTCTACCTGCTCGAGCCCGAGAGCGACGACGGGCTGGTGACGTGGAACATCATCGAGGAAGGGCTTGCGGCGGGGCAGACGTATCCGATCTACCGCGTGATGGATGCAACCGGTCTGATGCTGAAGTAGGGCACCGCTTTACGGGGTGACGGAAACCTGAAGTAGGGCACCGCTTTACGGGGTGCCGTTGGAAACGGCAATCTGATACACGCGCGGCCACTTCTTGCCGGTCACATAGATCCGGCGCGTGTCCTTGTCGTACGCGATCCCGTTCAACACGTCCGCCGGCGGCGTCCGCTGGCTGCGCGGCCACACCGAATCCAGGTTCACCCACGACGCCACCTGGCCCGTCCTCGGCGAAATCCTCGCAATCCGGTCGGTCGTCCAGACGTTGGCCCAGATCTCGCCGTCGATCCACTCCAGCTCGTTGAGGTTCCCAACCGGCGCCGCGGCGTCGCGGACCTTGAGCGTCTTCGTCACCGCCAGCGTCTTCGGGTCGAGGAACGACAGCGTGTCGGAGCCGTCGCTCATCACCAGCTGCGACGATCCATCGTAGGCGATGCCCCAGCCCTCGGTCTTGTAGGAGAACGTCCGCTTCTGCTTGAACGTCTGCCGGTCGTAGACGAACCCGATGCGATGCTGCCATGTCAGCTGCAGCAGCTCGTCGCCGACCAGCGCGAGGCCCTCGGCGAAATATTTCTCCGGGACCTTGACCTCCTGCAGCACGCGTCCGGTAGCAATCTCGACGCGCCGCAAAGACGACTCGCCGTTCAGGCCGGTACTCTCGTAGAACTCGCCGCGGTGGACGACCAGGCCCTGCGTGAACGCGCCGGCGTCATGCGGAAACGTGGCCACTATTTTGACATCGTGCACGGGGGCCGCCTGTCGTTGCGCAACGGTCGCCGGAGCACATGCCACGAAGCCAATCATCGCCACTGTTAACTTTATGCTTTTCACTGAACTGGAAACTGAAACTTTAACTCTGAACTGCACTCTTAACTCTGCACTCTTAACTCTGAACTGACTACGGTTTAATCAGGTAGAAGCTTTCTTGTCGGCCGTCGATCCACTCCCATTTTCCTCCCGGCATGATGGCGGCGTCTTCTTCGAGTGCAAAGCGGACTGGCTGGTTGCCCCACTCAGGAACATTGTGCGTGACGTTGAGCTCGATCGAGTGCCACGTGTTCGGACGAAAGACGTAATCGCCTCGCACGGGCACACCCTGCTGATAATCGGTCATGCCGATCGGCGGGCCGGCGGCGTGGCCGTGATAGCCGACGGGGTGGCAGTAGATCGATGGCACCAGTCCTTCTTTCTTCGCCTGCGCCAGCGCATCGGCGAGCGCCTGATTGCCGGTGCGCTCGAGCCTGGCAAATTGCATCGTGAGGTCCTGGAGGCGATTCCCCGCCTTGAGGCCGGCCTTCAACCCCGCCGGCACGTCCGTCTCACCCGGCTTCAACACGTAGGCATTGTGCTGCGTGTCGGTCGAGAAACCCATGTAGACGATGCCGAAGTCGGTGTGGAGCATGTCGCCGGGCAGGATCGCGCCACGCGGGTTGGTCTTCTCGCCCTGGCGCCAGATCGTGACCGACGGCTGGAACCATTTGCCGAGGCCCAATTCCGCGACGCGCTGGCGCATCCACCAGGCGACGTCGTCGTTGGTGGTGGTGCCGGGCGTGACCACCTTGTTTGAAAACGCCTCGCGAATCACGAGGTGCGCGACCTTCATGGCGTGGCGATACGCCTCGAGCTCTTCGGGCAGCTTTACTTCGAGCCAGCCGACCGCGAGCATCTCGGCCGATGTGATCTTCGCGGCATGCGCGGGCCCGAGCGCCTCGAGCAGCCGGCGCTTCTCGTTGGCGGTGATGCCGTCGGCGTGGTTCCACGCGTCCGACTCGTTGATGCCGATCACCCGGGGGTTCTTCTCGTCCACCAGCTTCCGGAGGCCCTCGTGCTGCCCGTCGTTTGCCGTCGGCACCATCGTGTAAAGGCCGTCGTAATCGAATCGGCCGATCGAGTAGCGTTCGACTGGCTTCCCTGCGCCGGGGTTGTAGAAGACGAGGATGGTGCGCCGCCGCGATGCGTAGTAGGTGAGTGGCGACATCGACGCGAACACCGGGTCTTCGTTGTACTCGCGGGTGGGGATGATCCACATGTCGATCCCTTCGCGCGTCATGATCGGCCCGAGCAGGGTGTCGAAGCGCTTCTTGATCCACGGCGTGACGAGCGCATTCTGCTCGCGGTGCGTGAGGACGCGCTGCGCCGGGTCGGGGTAGGAGATGGACTGCGCGTCGCCGAGCGGAGTAGCAGCGATCAGCAGGAAACAGATGATGGCGAGTCGGCGGATCATGCCGACTAGTCTAGATCGTCTGGGGTCTGACCCCGAGCGGGAGATGCCGAGGGGTCGACTCCAGCGCGGTGACGCGTCCCTGACGCTGCGAAGGGGTCGCGTACTAAGGTTTGGACTGAAGTTTTCATTCTGATTCGATGCATCTGATGATCTCTTGAAATTGTGATCGGTTGACCGCTCTGATTGTCAGATCGGTCGATCGATCTTTAGATCTACAGATCGCAAGTTCGCAGAATCGATCAGCCGATCACCAGCTCAAGAGCTCAACAGATGTGCGCCTGTTAGTTGGCCTGATTCATGCTCTACAGTGGATTCGAGCATGACCTCCGACCCCAAAAGGCGTCAGCGCGCACTGTTTGTCGCGGTCGTTGTGTCGTTCGCTCTGGATGCCGCGGCACAATCCGGGACCGCGCGCGTCACCGGCCGCGTC
>JANOZI010000454.1:0-2462 GCA_031429375.1 Acidobacteriota bacterium
CTCAGCGTCAAGACGATCAGCACCTATCGCACACGCGTGCTGGAAAAACTCGGCGTCAAGAACAGCGCGAAAATCGTCCAGTACGCGGTCCGCAACGGCCTGGTGGGATGACCAGCCGTCAGCCCTCCCTGTAAGACAGACACCTACACCACCTTCAGCCTACATCCTACGCACGTATCAGCCATCGCCCGATGGACGCGATCGGTGTCGGGCCCTATTCTTCCCTCCGACGACGATAACGAGCTCGCTTCCCGGAAGCACTCAAACGGAAAAAGGAAGAGACAGGACAATGAACAAGCCTTTAATGTGGTCGACCGCACTACTGATGCTGATCGCGGGTGGAAGCGCCAGCGGCCAGAGCGGCCTCGGTCCCGTGCCGGTGAACCTGGGCACGGCCGGCGGGTTCGCCATCTTGAGCAAGACCGGAATCACCGACGTCTATCCATCGGTGGTCACGGGCAATGTCGGAACGACCCCCATTACGGGTGCCGCGCTGCTGCTCTCGTGCGGGGAAGTGTCGGGCAAGGTCTTCTCCGTCGATGCCGCGGGTCCCCTGCCTTGCACAATCAATGACGCCAGTTTTCTGAGCACGGCGGTGGGAGACATGGAATTCGCCTACGACGACGCGGCCGGGCGGGTCTTTCCCGACTTCAATGAGCTCGGCGCCGGCGAGATTGGCGGGCTCACCCTCGAACCCGGCCTCTACAAGTGGGCGACCGGTCTCTTGATCTCGACGGATGTCACGCTGGTCGGCGGCCCGGACGATGTCTGGATCTTCCAGGTGGCAGGCACGATGAATCAGGCCAACGGCACACGCGTGACCCTGGCCGGCGGCGCCCGGCCCAAGAACATCTTCTGGGCGGTCGCTGGTGCGGTGACCCTCGGCACGACCGCGCACTTCGAGGGCGTGATCCTGGCCAAGACAATGATCGCCGCGAACACCGGCGCCTCGGTCAACGGCAGGCTGTTGGCGCAGACGGCGGTCACCCTTCAGATGACCACGGTGACGCAGCCCGCGAGATAGCACGGTGCTGCTCAGGTGGCTGGCGCTGACCCGCAGCTGCGATATCAAGGGGTTACAGATTCCGGTCTGTAACCCTTTCCTCTATGCAGGCCTCAGTTGCTGTAGTGTAGAACTCTCACCTGTCGACGCTATCCGTCGTGTCGGTTGGCTCCACCCAGCGCGAACGCTCAAAGGACAGTTCATGACCACCCGGTCGGCAGCGGCCAGCGCATGATTAGTTCATCTGAAATTCTTCACGCCAAAGTCCTGGTCGTCGACGACCGACGAGTCAATGTCCTGCTGCTCGAGCGCATGCTGAGCGGCGCCGGCTATGCCTCCGTCACGTCGACCACCGACCCGGGTGACGTGTGCCAGTTGCACCGCGACAACCGCTACGACTTGATCCTGCTCGATCTCGTGATGCCTCGCCTGGATGGCTTCCAGGTCATGGCGGGCCTGAAGGAAATCGAACCCGACGGCTACCTGCCGGTGCTCGTCGTGTCCGCCAACCCGGCTCACAAGTTACGGGCGCTCGAGTGCGGCGCGAAAGACTTCATCAGCAAACCATTCGACCTGAACGAGGCGTTAATCCGGGTTCGCAACATGCTCGAGGTCCGCCTGGCCTACGAGGCGGCCCGCACTCAAGGCAAGACGCTCGAATCACTGGCGCTGCGGGACCCCCTGACGGGCCTGGTAAACAGACGGCTGCTGTCCGAACGAATGGCCATGGCCCTGGTCCACGCGCGCAGGAACGCGAGCATGATGGCCGTGGTCTATCTGGATCTGGACGGCTTCAGCGAGATCAACAACACGCTGGGGCACGGCGCCGGCGACGCGCTGCTGAAACTGGTCGCGGACCGCATGGTGGCGACAATGCGCGAGGAAGATACGGTGGCGCGCCTCGGCGGTGACGAATTCATCATCGTCCTGTCGTATCCCACCAGCACGAACGGCGCGGGCAAGGTGGCGTCAAAGGTGATCGCGGCATTGTCGAAACCGTATCTCGTCGAGGGCCGGACCGTCACCATCACCATCAGCGCGGGTGTCAGCATCTATCCCGGACATGGCGAGGACGCCGCCACGCTGCTGAAGTGCGCGGACGGGGCGATGTACGACGCCAAGCGCGCCGGCAAGAACGGCTATCGAGTCGCATGATGAACGCGAGCCCTGACATCACCGACCCCCAGGCCCGCATTCTGATCGTGGACGACAAGCTCGCCAACAGGCTGGTCCTGGAGGGCATGCTCCGGCCCGAAGGCTTTCTCCTGCAGAGCGCGGCCAGTGGCCCGGAAGCGCTCGCCATGGTCGCCCAGCACGCGCCCGACCTCATCCTGCTCGACGTCCTGATGCCCGGAATGGACGGCTACCAGGTGGTAGGCGCGATCAAGGCCAACCCCGCAACCAGGAACATTCCCATCATCATCATCACGGCCCTGGACGATCGCGCGGCCAGAATGCT
>JANOZI010000455.1:0-1533 GCA_031429375.1 Acidobacteriota bacterium
GTGGCCGGCAATGACGCCGAGTCGGCGAAGCCGCAGGTGGCCGGGTTCGTGATGCGCGATCCCTCGCCGGTATCGAGCAACTGGCGGTCCCAAGGCACGCTCCGCGATTACCTCACGAAGCACAACATCGTCGCGATCGGCGACGTCGATACCCGCGCGCTGACGAAGAAGCTGCGCTCGGGCGGCGTGATGCGCGGAATCATCGCCACCGGATCGGTGGACCCGCAGGAGCTGGTCGAACGCGCGCGCCGCATTCCTCACATGGAAGGCGCCGACCTGGTGAAGGAGGTGACGTGCGCAGAGGCCTACGACTTCGAGACGTCACTCGCCGATGAAGTGAGCGAGGCCAGCTTTGGCGTCGCGCCGTTGCGCCGCGCGAAGCGTCCGCTGAAAGTCGCCGCCTACGATTTCGGGATCAAGTTGAACATCCTCCGCCGCCTCGCGGCGCACGGCTGCAAGGTTCGGGTGTTTCCCGCGTCGACCCCGGCGTCAGACGTCCTGGCGTGGCAGCCGGACGGCATCTTTCTCAGCAACGGCCCCGGCGATCCGGCCGCCGTCACGTACGCGATCGACAGCGTGAAGGAGCTGGCGAACGCCGACGTGCCGATGTTCGGCATCTGCCTCGGGCACCAGTTGATGGGCCTCGCGCTCGGCGCCAGGACCTACAAACTGAAGTTTGGCCATCGCGGCGGCAATCATCCGGTGAAGCAGCTGGATTCGGGCGCCATCGAGATCACCTCGCAGAACCATGGCTTCTGCGTGGATCCCGATTCGCTGCCGGCCAATACCCGCGTGACCCACCTGAACCTGTACGACGGCACCATCGAAGGGCTGCGCCACATCGACAAGCCGATCTTCTCGGTGCAGTACCATCCCGAGGCGTCGCCCGGGCCGCACGACGCGGATTACCTGTTCGAGGAGTTCCTGACTGAAATGGAAAAGAAGTAGATGCCGAAGCGCACCGACATCAAGAAGGTCCTCGTGATCGGATCGGGTCCGATCGTCATCGGCCAGGCGTGCGAGTTCGACTACTCCGGCACCCAGGCGATCAAGGCGCTGCGCAGCGAGGGCCTCGAGATCATCCTGGTCAACAGCAACCCCGCCACGATCATGACCGACCCGGAGCTGTCGGACCGCACCTACGTGGAGCCGCTGACGCCGGAGGCGCTCGAAAAGATCATCGAGCGCGAGCGGCCCGACGCGATTCTGCCGACGGTGGGCGGGCAGACCGCGCTCAACCTCGCAGTGCAGCTCGACGAGCTGGGCATCCTGAAGAAGTACCAAGTCGAGCTGATCGGCGCGCAGATCCCGGCGATCAAGGTCGCTGAAGATCGGCTGCTGTTCCGCGATGCAATGAAGGAGATCGGCGTGGCCGTGCCTGACAGCGGCGTTGCCAAGTCGATCGAAGAAGCGCTGGCCATGGTGGGGCAGACCGGCTTCCCGGCGATCATCCGCCCGTCGTTCACCATGGGCGGCGTCGGCGGCGGCATCGCCTACAACCTCGAAGAGTTCAAGGAGATCGCCGGCCGCGGC
>JANOZI010000456.1:0-4366 GCA_031429375.1 Acidobacteriota bacterium
CCAAGATCCTCGAATACTTCCAGACGCTGGCGAAGCAGACCGATCGCGTGAAGTACGAGGAGCTCGGCAAGACCACCATGGGCAACAGCTACGCGCTGCTGCGCATCAGCTCGCCGCAGAACCTTGCGAAGTTCGATCGGCCACCACGTAGCCTTTGCCGATGGTTGTCGTCGTGGCCGACGTACTTGTGATAAACGCGATTTTCCATGGGCCATCGACCGCGGTGACGGCGGTGCAGATGGGACGCGCGACCACGGCCGACACGAACGATCAGCGTTAACGTCAGACACAAGGAGATACCAATGGCAACTGCCCCGAAACAAATCACGTGGGTCATCTGTCTTGCGCTCTATCTCGTCGCAATCCTCGCGCACTTCGGCCTGGTGCACGTGGACAACCGCATCGCGGAGTGGTCCTGGGTCGTCGGCTACGCCATTCTGCTGATTGCGGTCCAGGTCCGAAACCTGTGATCCGGAGGTTGAGCATGCACCGTCATCCACCCGCTTGGGCAGTTGGATTCGTGCTCATCGCGATCGCGAGCGATGTCTTCGCCTCGCCCGCGCCGGTCGCGCAATCGGGCTGGCAACCGCACAAGTCCAATCCGTACGGCGGACTCTTTCAGCCGGCTCCGCTGGTGAAACCGGCGGAGCGCAGCGAGGCGGCGCAACCCTCGGCGGCCAAGCCGAAGGTGGTGTGCGGTCTGACCATGCATCCGGCGGATCCGAGCATCGATCCGAAGTTCGCGATCACTCCGTCGGATCGAGCCGCGAAATACACCATGCGCTTGATCGACCCGGCGGTTTGCAAGGCCGTCGCGCGATAGACCATGCCGTTCAAGAGCAAGGCGCAACGCCGCAAGTTCGCGCAACTGCTGGTCGAGGGAAAGATTTCGGACGAGACCTACGAAGAGTGGAATCGCTCTACCGGCGTCAAGGAGCTGCCGGAGCGCGTGACGCCGGCGAAGAAGCGCACGACCGCGCGCCAGGCGCGCAAGGCGAAAAAGGCGAAGCGGCCGAAGCGGCAATTGAAGGCCAAGGCGGCCAAGCGCCGCTCGTAGGTTCGAGGGATCGGGGCGAACGCCGGATCGCATCTCTCCGCGTCGCAGGCGCCCCACGCCGCCGCCGACCGCCTGAGCGTGGTACGGTGATGGTGTGACAGAACTCCTGGCGTCGCCGCTCCAGCTGGCCGCGGCGGTTTTCGGGCTGATCGGCTTCATCCTGCTCATCGCCGCGCTCGCCGCGTTGAAGCGGCGGCGGCCGTTTCGATTCATTCTGCGCCTCCTCTTCAGCCTGCTGCTGCTGTCGCTGGCTGCGCTCGCCGGCGTGATCGGCATCGGCATGCAGGGGTACCGCGCGCTGACCCGCGAAGAGGTGGCCGCACGGGTCGTGGTGCAGCCGCTCGGCCCGCAGAGCTTCTCCGCGACGTTCCACATCCCCGGACGACCCGACGCGATCTATTACGAGCTGGCCGGCGATGCGATCTACGTCGACGCCCACATCCTGAAATGGAAACCGATGGCGAACGTGCTCGGCCTTCACACCGCGTACGAGCTCGATCGCGTCGCCGGGCGCTACGACAACGTCGAGCAGGAACGCTCGTCGGTTCGCACCGTGCACACCCTCACGCCCGATCGCCGCGTCGACCTGTTCGGCCTCCGCACGCGGCATGCGTTCCTGGCGCCGGTGTTCGACGCCGAGTACGGATCAGGAACCTTCGTGCGCGTCAACGCCCCGGCGGAGCTGGAGATCCGCGTGTCGACGACCGGCCTGCTGATCAGGCCGGCGACTCCACCGGCGCGATGACGAAGGTTCCTCACGAACGTTCCTCACGAAGGTTCCCCACGATGATTCCTCACGATGGTTCCCCACTGAGCACTTGCGTTACCCTCGATCGGTGACGGACCTGGTTCTGAAATTGAGGGCCGCGCTGTCGCGGCCGTTGCCCGGCCTCGACGCGCAGCTTCGCATGGCGCCTAACCCGAGGCTCAAGTGGGATCCGAAGAAATTCCCCGCCGGCGCCCACACCGGTGCCGCGCTGCTGCTGGTCTATCCCCATCAAGGGGAATTGCAGGTGCCGCTGACGGTGCGCGGGGCGGAAATGCGGAACCATACCGGACAGGTGTCGCTGCCAGGTGGCCGTGTCGACGAAGGCGAGACCATCGAGATGGCCGCGCTGCGCGAGGCGGCGGAGGAGATCGGCGTCGATCCCGGCGCGGTCCAGGTGATCGGCCGGCTGACGCCGATTCACATTCCGGTCAGCGGCTTTATTCTTCACCCGGTCGTCGGCGTCACCAACTCGCGGCCCGCGTTCCATCCCTCCGAATCGGAAGTCGCCCGCATTATCGAGGCGCCAGTCGCGCGCTTGTGCGACCCGGGCATCGTGATGCGCGAAGGCCGCACGCGTCAGATCGACGGCGAGCCGATGCTGATCGACGTGCCGTTCTACGACATCGACGGCGAGAAAGTCTGGGGCGCGACCGCGATGGTCCTGTCGGAGTTTTGCGCTATTCTCTCGGCAGGATGAGATTGCTCCGGCACCCCATGAAGGGGTGCCCTACGTTCATCGCAGTATGACGTGGCTCCGGCACCCCCTCAAGGAGTGTCCTACGATGATCGCTGTCGCTCTTGCGCTGGCGGCCGGCCTGTCGGCGCAGGCGCCCGCGCCTGCCGAGGCGCTGTTCGACAAGTTCTTCGCGGCCGAAAGTCCCGCTGACGCGCTGGCCGCGGCGGAACCGATTACCGCGTCCGGTGTGTCGTTCGAGACGGCATACGCGCGGCTGAAGAAAGGCCGCACCTACCTCGACGAAAAGCGCGGCGAGTATTCACTCCGCTGGAAATCGAAGTCCGGCCCTTTCTTCAACAACGTGGTTGATGTCCCTGCCGATTACGATCCGTCGAAGCCATTGCAACTGCGCGTGCAGCTGCATGGCGGCGTGGGACGGCCGTCGCCCAATGCGGTCGCGCCCGGCCGCACCCCGACCGGGACGGGCCCGAACCGCATCGCGGGAGAGAAACAGATCTATCTGCACCCGAGCGGCTGGTCGGCGGCGCAGTGGTGGGACGAAGAGCAGATCGACAACATCCTGCGGGCGGTCGATACCCTCAAGCGCAAGTACAACATCGACGAGTCGCGCATCTACATCACCGGCATTTCCGACGGCGGCACGGGCGTGTATTACATGGCGCTCAAGGAGCCCAACCCGTGGTCGTCGTACCTGCCGCTCAACGGCAGCATCGCCGTGATTCGCCATCCCGATAACGGCGCCGACGGCGAGATGTACGGCAACAACCTGTCGAATGCGCCGCTCTACATCGTGAACGGCGAGAACGACCCGCTCTATCCGGTCAACCAGGTGGAGCCCCACATCAAGTGGTTCCAGACGCTCGGCGTGACGCACGTCTTCCGGCCGCAGGCCGGCGCCGGGCACAACACCGCGTGGTGGCCGACCGAGCGCGAGCCGTTCGAGCAGTTCGTGCGCGAGCACCCGCGGGTGCCCCATCCCACCAGGCTGTCGTGGGAGACGGACCGAGTCGACAAGTTCAACCGCAACCGCTGGCTCGTGATCAACGAGCTGCGGCAAGACGACGACTCGCGCAACAGCCCGCTCAGGGACATGGGGTTCTTCACCCACACCAGGCGCTCGGGGCGCGTCGATATCGTCCGCACCGCCAACGCGCTTGATGCGAAAACCCGTGGGGTGGGCGCCTTCACGGTGCTGCTGTCGCCCGACGCGATCGACTTTTCGAGACCGGTGACCGTCACCGTAAACGGCAAGCCCGCATTCAGCGGGATGGTGAAGGCGGATCCGGCGGTGCTGCTGCGCTGGTCGGCGCGTGACAACGATCGCACCACGCTTTACGGTACGGAATTGAGGATCGTCCCATGATGCGAACTGGGATCGTGATGGCCGCGGTCGCGGTGCTGGTGCTCGCTGCCGGTGCCAGCGCGCAGCGGCGCGCGTTCGACCTGACCACGCCGCGGCCGATCGCGGCGCAGGACAGCGTGTGGATCGAAGAGCTGACCTGGATGGAAGTCCGCGACGCGATGACGGCGGGCAAGACCACCGCCCTCATCGTCGCCGGCAGCACCGAGCAGAACGGACCGTACGTACCGACCGGCAAGCACGTCTACGTGCTCAGGGCCACCGCCGAGGCGATCGCCCGCAAGCTTGGCGATGCCTTGATCGCGCCGGCGATTCCGTTCGAGCCTGGCAGCGCATCGACCACGCCGGGCACGCTGCAGGTGCGCGATTCGACCTACGATGCGCTGGTAGAAGACGAGGCCGAAGGCCTCAAGGCCAACGGCTTCAAACACGTGATCCTGATCGGCGACAGCGGCGGCAACCAGCGCGGCCTCGAGCGCGTCG
>JANOZI010000457.1:0-3907 GCA_031429375.1 Acidobacteriota bacterium
CGGCACCGTCGGTCACGTGGATGAAGTCGTAGTCCCATTCGGCATACGTCTGCGGATCGAACGTCACATCGATCGCGCCCGGATTGCCCGCGAGCGTGTACGAAAAGCTGGTATTGATCGAGTTCGCGTAGGGATGCGGCGACTCGGGCAAGCCTGCCGTTGCCAGCGGCGCAACGGACATCGGCGCTGCGACGGCGTCGATCTCTTCGACAATGCTGTTGACGAGCGCAGCGGTGACGCTGGTTCGAATCACGGCGGTGTGCGCTGCGACACCAGGCAGGCCCGCGAGGTTGCGCCCCGACAGCGGCTGGCTCCATACCCGCACGGTCGGATGCGCCGCCCAGTATTCCGAGATCGCCTTCACGTCCTGCCCGGTTCGCAACACGACTCCATCGGTGTCGGCATTCGGCGGATCGGCGTAGTACGACGACACCGCATCGAGCCGCGTGCCGACAGGCCAGCCGACGCGATTCAAGACCTCGAGAAATGACCCGAGAGACTCGATCGCACCACATGCAGGCTCCGCCTCGCCCACCACCCGCGCCGGATCGAACCCCAGATGCGGCGTCCCGATCGTGATCAACCCGGCGACATCGGCGCCGTAACCGATCGGATCCCCATCCGCCGTCGTCGCCAGTCCCTGGATATAGGTCCGGCCGACCAGCCCGCCCATGCCGTGGCCGACGATGATGATGTGTGATTGTCCGGTGAGGGTCTTGATTTGATCGACGGCCGACTTGAGCTCGGCGGCCTTCTGGCGGAGGAACACATCGGCAGCGATGGCGCCGCCTGGTGGCCCCCGAAACTCGATCGCGAACGACGTGGCCGCGGCCGGACGATCGCTGCCGCTTGCCGTCATCGAGCCATCGGCGGCCTGAGACAGCCGCACCAGCTCGTCGCCAAACCGCCGCTTGGGCAGGTTCTGGAACATGCTGTTCCAACTGCCCGCCCCCGAGCAGTACTCGTGCACGAACAGGATCGGATATGGACCGGCTTTCACGGCACTGCCGGACATGCCGAGAGTCAAGAACGTCGTAAAACAGAACAACCACGACGCTCTCTTTATATGACTCACGCGCGCAGATTAGCACTTATACGACAGCCGTGCCGCTTCCCCACGAAATCAAGGCAAATGCGCGCAGTTGCGCTCGCCGCCCTGCTCCGTCACCGCCAGAGCCCGGCTTCGGAGGCGCCGACCATCGCAAACAGAATCAGCGCGAACATCAGCACCACGTTGGTCAACACCGAGTTTCTCGGCACGCCGCAGTCAACCGGGATCCGGAGGTTGTTCAGGTACAACAGCGTCGCGGCCAGGAACGGGATGAAGAGGCTGCCGACAATCGTGAAGGTCCGGACGATGATCAGCGGCTGATCGATAAACGCAAACGGAATCGGCACCAGCGTGATGAACAGCAGGGCGAGCCGATACGGCGTGCTCGTCACCGACGTCAGGCGGGCGCGCTCCTCTCGCGGGTACTTCCGCATCAGCCCATAGCAATCCGCGAACAAGTACGGAATGCTCTGCCACACACCGAGCAGCGAGGCAAACACCGCCGCCCAGAACCCGAGCGAGTACGCATAGAAACCCACTGGTCCGATTGTGGCGCCAAGAGTTTCCGCCATCTTGGTGACCGCTTGCGCGTTCGTGATGGCCACACCAGCGACATGGAACGCCTGGTTGGCCACGATCATGATCGAGATGCCGAAGACCGCGGTGAAGACATACGCGATGGCGATGTCGGCGCGGACGAAGCCCAGCCACTGCGGTCCGGCCATCTGTTGCTCGCGCAGCCAATAGTTGTAGGCCAGCATGGCAATCGAGCCGCCGATGCCGCCCAGGACCGACAACACCGACAAGCCGCCGCCGGCTGGAATTCGCGGCACGAGCACGCCGCTGATGGCGCCGGCTGGATCGTGCAGGGTCAAGACGGCACAGGCAATGATTGAGAAGAACATCACGGCGATCAGCGTCTTCATGACCTTTTCGAAGACCGCAAACCCGCCGATCAGCACGAGCGCTCCGCCGATCAACGCATGCGCGATGGCGCCGACAGGCCGTGACACCGCGCCGTTGGTCAGGTTCGCAATCCCGAGGCCGGATGCGCTGGTGAGCGCTGCGCTGACCGAGACCGTCCAGATGACGAGATAGACGACAAAGTAGGCGCCGACCCACCACGGCAGGTGCACCGACCAGCCTTCGAGCGCGGTCGAACCGGTCGCCAACTGCCACCGCGCGATGCCCTCGTTCAGGAACGCCTTGAGAAACGCGGCGAGCACGACGACCCACAGCAGCGTCAGCCCATGCGCGGACCCCGCCATCGTCGCAGAGACGATGTCGCCGGCGCCAATGCCGGCGGCGGCGACGAGCAGGCCCGGCCCGATAAGACCGGCCCAGGATCGAGTCGACACCGGCGTACTATAGCGACAGCGATGGCAACCCTTCGCACGGTTTTTGGCGTGTCGATCGCCGCGGTCCTGGCGCTCGCCGGGTGCGGGTCACAGCCGACGCCGACCACGCCGAGCGCGATCGGCCCGGCGGCGACGGGCCCGCCGGTTCGCGTCTTGATGCTGACGGCGACCGCGGGGTTTCGTCACGACTCGATCGCCACGGCCCGGCAGGTCATGGCCGCCCTCGCAACGTCAACCGGAGAATTCACGATTGCCGCAACCGAAGACCTGGCGATGCTGAGCGCAACGAGCCTCGCCGCGTTCGACGTCGTATTCTTCGCGAACACCAGCGGCGAATTGCCCCTGACGGCCAGTCAGAAGACCGCGCTCATCGATTTCGTCACGGCCGGCAAGGGGTTCATCGGCACGCACAGTGCCACCGACACCTTGTATGAGTGGCCCGACTACGGAAGGCTCGTCGGCGCGTATTTCAAGGAACATCCGTGGACGCAGACCGGCACCATCATCGTTGAAGATTCATCGCATCCCGCGTCTGCGGGTCTGGGCGATCGCCTGGCAGCGATGGAAGAGTTCTACACGTTCCAGGACAATCCTCGATCGCGCGCGCAGGTGCTGCTCCGCCTCGATGCGGCGTCGGTCGGCGCCACCGGCGACTATCCGCTGGCGTGGGCGCAATCATTCGGCAGCGGGCGGACCTACTACAACGCGCTGGGTCACTTTGACGCCACATGGGGCGATCAACGGTTTCAACAGCAACTTCGCGGCGCCATCCGCTGGGTCGCGCCAGCGGGTCGGTAAGAGCGTGGCTGAAACGCGCCTGATTCCTATGAGTGCAGCGTTGCACGCGTGCGGAGCGCAATTTCACCGCCATGTGCCATTGAGAACATCTTTGGCCTGACCGAGCCGGTACGCTGCGATCAGTACTTGACCATGACCAAACCTGTCGGCCCGCCGCCATATACGACGGAACCTGCGAAGAAAGACGCCGAGCATCTGCGTCGGGTCGCCGAGAAAGGGCGCGAGGAGCAGGAGCGCTCGCGCGAGACCGCCGAGGCGGCGCGGGCGGCCAAAGAGGAGGAACGAAGTGCCGCCGAAACGGCGCGCCAGGAGGTTGCCGACGCAGTACGCGCCACCACCGACAGCCTCGACGCCACGCTCGAACAAATGAAGATCGTTGAAGAGATGCGGCGGACGCTGCGTGAGTTGAAGGACATCAAGCTGCGCGGGCCCAACTGAGGCCAGTCCCCTGTACTAGCGATAGCCGGCGGCTTGCAGCTCGAACAGGCGGGAGTAGCGGCCCCCCGCCTCGAGCAACGCTTCGTGCGAGCCGACCTCGGTGACCCGCCCGCCGTCAATCACGGCGATGCGATCGGCGATCCGCACGGTCGAGAAGCGATGCGAAATCACGATCCCGATCCGCCCGCGCAGGTTTTCTTTCAGCTCCGCAAAAATTCCCGCCTCGGCTTCCGGATCGAGCGACGAGGTCGGCTCGTCCAGG
>JANOZI010000458.1:0-4350 GCA_031429375.1 Acidobacteriota bacterium
AGCAGGAAGAGGTCGTTCAGCTCTCCGGCCTGCCGGCGGAGCTCTCTCTCGTATTGGCCGTAGGCTGCGCCATGGAGGAAGTCCCGGACGTTCTTGCCGAATCCCATCGGCCGATCATAGACGCGAAAGCCTTCTTGATGCGCTCGCGGCGAGAACGCGACCGGAGCCGCCCGTCCGCCGAGAGGCAACGGCCGAGTTCGCGGTCTCTCGGAGTCCGAATCGCCGGTCTACATATTGAGCCAGTAGGAGAACTTCACAAGAAACACGTTGCGTGAAGGCGCCGAGAAAACTCCCCCGAAGTCTCGCCGGAACTGGAAGTCGCCGTTCTCGCGGCCGTCGGACTTGCCCTGCTGGAAGACCACGAACAGCGCCGAGCCCGGCTTGTACTCCCACCGCAGCACGTTGGTGGTACGGAACGACCGGTAGTTGAAGTCGGGATTGCTCGCGTAGGCGTACGGCCGGTAGCGGTCGCCGTAGCTCGGCGCGCGGCCGTCGACCAGCTCCTTGAAGTTCGAGTAGTCGCCCGCCGACACGAACGGCTCGGCGTAGACCTGCAGCGACAGGTTCGGCGTCATGGTGTAGTTGAAGCGCGTCGTGATTGCCACCGTGGTCTGGTCGATCCGCCCGAACACGTAGCGCCTCACGCCCGACAGCTCGTCGACATTCTCCACCCACTGCGCATCGTCGTGGTTGAGGTCGAAGCGGATGCCGGCGTTGAGCGTCATCGACGAGGTCGCGCGCCAGTTCACGCCCGGGTTGTAACCATGCCGCACGCTGCCGAAGTTGTCGCCCCAGTGGTTGCCGTTGTAATAGAACGACAGCGGCTTGCGATTGTCGGTGTTGAAGTAATACCAGATGCTCTTGCCGGGGTTGCCGAGCACGCCCGGGCCGCCGCGGGTCGAGCGATCCCTGAAGTTGGCGGCGTCGACGTTAATGCCGAAGCCGTTGCTGTAATAGTTCGCCCAGCTCCAGTGCATGTTGACGTTGCCGCCCGAATACAGGCGGTCGCCGCCGAAGTTCCAGCCTGCCCACTGATTGAGGTTGAACACGTAGGTCCGCACGTATTTGCCGGGCTTGAAGTCGCGCCACTGGAACCAGTTGCCCATGGTCTTTTCGTCGGCGCGGCGCATGAAGCCGAGGTCGTTGCTGTCGAAGCCGGGAGTCTTGAAGCCGAAGTTCGAGTTGAAGCGCGTTCTCTCACCCGAAATCTTACTGAAACCGACCGAGCCCGCCTGGCCGTTGAGCGTCGTCGTGTCGCGGTCGACGTCGATGTAGTCGGCGTCGGGGCGCTGGAACGAGTGGACGTTGTTTTCCTGCAGCCGCGTGATCGACGCGGTGGTGCCCTTGATGTGGCTCGCCGCCCAGTAACCCTGGACGGCGTACTTCTGCGACAGGCGCCAGTCGTAGTCGAGGCCGCCGGTAAACGCGTTGTCCGCCAGGAAGCTGACCGCGGGAGTGACCTGCCGGTTGGTGGACGTGGCCATGAAGCCGAGCGACGATTGATTGCGATATTCCCGGCGCGCGCGGATCACGCTGAAACCGGTGAGCGGCTCGACCACCTGGCTGCGGCGGCCAAGCGCGTCGGAGCCGGCGATCTCGGCGTCTTCGCGCGCGGTGACCGCGGTGAGCGCGCCGACCGAAAATCCCCCGACGCGGCCGGTAAGCTTGCCGGCGCCGATGATGGTCGCCGAGTCGGGTTGCGCCGAGTACTCGCTGTTTGACGTTACGGCGGATCCCTGCGGCGCCCGGCCGATGCGGCGCGAATAGAACAAGCCGGTGCAGTTGCCGTCGTTGCAGTCCATGTTGAAGCGGAACGTGCCGGAGCCCTCGACGAAGAACGGCCGCCGCTCAGGGAAGAAGGTCTCGAACGCATCGAGGTTCACGACCGCCGGATCGGCTTCGACCTGGCCGAAGTCGGGGTTGGCGGTGGCCGTGAGCGTGAGGCCGGGCGTCACCGCGTACTTGAGGTCGAGTCCGAGCGAGGCGTCCGGATCGGGCGAGTGCGCCAGCGGATTCCCACTCTCGACCGGTTGGGTGTTGAGCTTGCCCACGGCATACGGCATCAACTCGAATCGCTTCGGCGAGCCGCCCAACTTGAGGCCGGTCAGCTCGCCAAACTGCGAGACGAACCCGTTCGCATTGCGCGACAGCATCGGCCAGGTTGACGTTTCCGCCAACCGGCCGACTTCTCGAATCACGGCGAAGCCCACCGGACCACCCGCCGTGTTGTTGAACCGCAGCTGCGAGAACGGGATGCGGAATTCCGCGCGCCAGCCGTCCGTGTCTTTCTCGACCTCGACGTCCCACACGGCATCCCAACTGTCGTCGCTGTTGCCGTCGTTGAAATAGTAGCGGTCGGTCTTCACGCCCACCGGGTTGACGCCGAATTCGTACGCCGACCGCTTATCGAAATACGAGTCGACGACGATGCGGATCCAGTCGGAGGGGGAGCGCTGATCGCGGCGGGTCAGGATGCCGACGAGTTTGCCGGCGTCGGGGTCGAACGCGCGCACGCCGATGTAGATCGCCGCGTCATCGTACGCAACCCGTGCCTCGGTCTTGAACGTCGGCGGTTGACCTTCCGCCGGCTCGCGCTGCAGGAACTCGCTGATCACCGGCGCCTGCTGCCAGATCTCTTCGTTCAGTTTGCCGTCGAGCACGATCGGGCCGTGGGCCGGCACCGCAACCGCCCCGACCGTGAGTGCCGCGCGCCGTTCGGACGCCGTCGTGAGTGTGGGAGCGACGAACGCAATCGCGGCTGCAATGCATGCAATGCAGGCGCGGTTCAGGAGTTCCGTATGCACCTTCACATAGACGGGTACTCTTCACGAAAGGTTGGGCGTGTCATCCCAATGGCTTGGGGATTGGGGCTTGGGCCGAATGCGTTTCGTCAAGCCTCAAGCCTCGAGCCTGTAGAATCACTGCGTGCGCTGGACCGACCACAAGACGGTAGGCCTGCAATATGGCCTGACCGCCCTCTTCTTCCTGCTGGTCGGTTTCCTCCTGATGATCCTGATGCGGTGGCAGCTCGCGTGGCCGGGCCAACCGCTGCCGGGATGGCTGACGGCGGGGCTGGGTGAAGCCAACGCTCCCGGGGGCGTGATGCTGCCGGAGTTCTACAACCAGCTGGTGGCCATGCACGGCACGGTGATGGTGTTTCTGGCCGTCGTGCCGCTGGCCGCAGGAGCGTTCGGAAATTATTTCGTCCCGCTGCAAATCGGCGCGGACGAGATGGCATTCCCCCGGCTCAACGCCCTCAGCTATTGGCTGTATCTTGCAGGCGGGCTGGTCATGGTCGCCAGCTTCTTCGTCGAGGGCGGCGCGCCCAACTCGGGGTGGACGTCGTACGTACCGCTCTCTGTGATCGCGACCGCCGGTCAGAACTTCTGGCTGGTCGGAATCTTTCTGGTCGGCTTGTCGTCGACGCTCGGCGCCATCAACGTGCTTGTCACGATCGTGCAGTGCCGCGCTCCGGGCGTGACGTTTGCGACGCTGCCCTTTTTTATCTGGTCGCAGCTCGTCACGGCATTGTTGCTGCTGCTTGCGTTCCCCGCCTTGCAGGCGGCGGCGATCTTCCAGTTGATGGATCGGCTCGCCGGCACCAGCTTCTTCCTGCCGAGCGGCCTCGTCGTCGGCGGCGTGCCGCTGCAGGGCATCGCCGGCGGCGGCAATCCGCTGCTGTGGCAGCACCTGTTCTGGTTTCTCGCGCATCCCGAGGTCTACGTCCTCATCCTGCCGGCGATGGGGATCGTCGCCGAGGTGATCACGGTCAATGCGCGGCGCCCGCTGTGGGGCTACGGGCTGATGGTGGCGGCGGTCCTGTTCATGGGCGGCATGTCGATGGTGGTGTGGGCGCACCACATGTTCCTCAGCGGCATGGGCACGTCGATGAGCACGTTCTTCCAGGTCACGACGTTTATCATTTCGATCCCGTCGGTGATCCTGATCTCGTCGCTGGTGCTGACGTTGTGGGGCGGTTCGATCCGCTTCACCACGCCGATGCTGTTCGCGCTGGCGTTCCTGCCGATGTTCGGCATTGGCGGCCTGACCGGCCTGCCGCTCGGACTGGCCGCCAGCGACGTCACGCTGCACGACACGTATTACGTGGTCGCGCACTTTCACTATCTCGTCGCGCCCGGCACGGTGTTCGCCCTCTTCGCCGGCATCTACCACTGGTACCCGAGGATCACCGGCCGGATGATGAACGAGCGGCTCGGACAGATTCACTTCTGGGGATCGTTCGTGATGATGAACCTGATCTTCATGCCGATGTTCGCGATCGGCCTGATGGGCGTGAACCGGCGGCTGTACGACGCCGGCGCATCGTACGCGCTGGCGCAACCGACGCTG
>JANOZI010000459.1:0-1663 GCA_031429375.1 Acidobacteriota bacterium
GCGTCTTGATGCGATCGATCGCCGCCTGGCCGTCCGAGACCGTCACGATCTCGAAGTCTTCGGCCGCAAACGTCAGCCCGATTACTCGCTGGACGGTAATGCTGTCGTCGGCGAGAAGCAAAGTGCGCATGGGCCAGGCTACCTTCGGGTATCGGCCGCACGAGCCGAAGCCAACAGCCGGGCCCTCAGACGGGCTCCACGCGGGCCCGGGCGTTCGCCGCGATGAAATCGATGATCTGTTGCATGGGCGTACCCGGCAGGAAAATGCCGCGAATGCCCATCGCATTGAGCTTCGGCAGGTCCACAGTGGGAATGATGCCGCCGATCACCACCTGGACATCGTCCAGGCCCTTCTCTTTCAACAAACTCATGACGCGCGGACAGATGTGCATGTGCGCGCCGGACAGGATCGACAGGCCAATCACGTCGGCGTCTTCCTGGAGGGCCGCGGCCACGATCATCTCGGGCGTCTGGCGGAGGCCCGTGTAGATCACCTCCATGCCGGCGTCGCGCAGCGCGCGCGCGATCACTTTCGCGCCACGGTCGTGGCCGTCAAGTCCCGGCTTCGCGATGACGACCCGGATTTTCTGGCTCATATCGTTGGCACTTCGACGTACTCGCCCCACACTTCCCTGAGGGCGTCGCACATTTCTCCGACCGTTGCATAGGCGCGCACGCACTCGAGCAGCGGCACCATGGTGTTGCCGGATCCCTTCGCCACGTCCTTGAGCGCGTCGAGCGTCCGGCGCACCCGATCGTTGTCTCGGCTCTTCTTCAGCGCGGCCAGCCGCGCGAGCTGCTGGTCCGACGCGGTGTCGTCGATGTAGAGGATTTCGATCGGCTTCTCGTCGGTCTGCAGGAAGTCGTTCACGCCGACAATCATCTTCTCTTTGCGCTCGACGGCCTGCTGGAACAGGTACGAGGCCTCCGCAATCTCTTTCTGCGGGTAGCCGCGCTCGATCGCCTCGACCATCCCGCCCATGCGGTCGATCGTGTCCCAGTACTTGAGGGTGCCCTCCTCCATCTCGCGCGTGAGCTTCTCGATGAAGTAGGAGCCGCCCAGCGGATCGACGACGCTCGTGACGCCGCTTTCGTGCGCGATGATTTGCTGCGTCCTGAGAGCGATCGTGGCAGTCTCTCGCGTCGGCAGCGCCAGCGCCTCGTCCAGCGAGTTGGTGTGAAGCGAATTGGTGCCGCCGAGCACGGCCGCAAGCGCCTGCAGCGCCGTCCGCACGACGTTGTTATAGGGCTGCTGCGCCGTGAGCGACACCCCGGCGGTTTGCGTGTGGAAGCGCAACTGCCACGAGCGCGGGTTCTTTGCACCGAAGCGGGTGGTCATGGCCTCCGCCCACAGCTTGCGGGCGGCGCGATACTTGGCGATCTCCTCGAAGAAGTCGCTGTGCGAGTTGAAGAAAAACGAGATGCGCGGCACGAAGTCGTCGACGTCGAGGCCGGCATCCACGCCGTACTGGACGTACTCGAGGCCGTCGCGCAGCGTAAACGCCAGCTCCTGCAGTGCCGTCGAGCCCGCCTCGCGAATGTGGTAGCCGCTGACGGAGATGGTGTTCCACTTCGGCACTTCCGTGGCGCAGAACGCGAAGATGTCGGTGATGAGCCGCATCGACTGGCGCGGCGGGAAGATGTATTCCTTCTGCGCGATGAA
>JANOZI010000460.1:0-12814 GCA_031429375.1 Acidobacteriota bacterium
TCCTTGAACGCGGTCATCGCATCGGCGTGCGCGGACATGCCCGCCAATAGCGGGAACGCGCAGGGCGTGTCAGGACCGCGAAGCGCCGAGCGCCGCGAGGTGAGTCTTGACGCGCCGAGCACTCCCGGAGAATTTTGAGGCGGAGCGACGGAACGCAGTTCCGGCCTTGACTGTGGCGAGCGCGACGGGGTGGTCGTCGACCGTTTCGACAATCACACGCACGCGCTGATCCTCGCGGAGGCCAAAGTCCTCGGCAGGCTTCAGACCCCTGAGACTAGACGGCTTCCCTTCTCTTCGTCATCTCGTTCCGTTGGAACAGCCTTCGACCGCTAAGTGGGCTCGATTACTTCAAGTCCTGAAAAACGTGCGAAATCAGCACTATTGAAAGTCAGGATACGGCTGATGCCGTAGACATTCATCGCGGCAACAATTCGTGTGTCGTGGACCTTCACGCCCTGCACGTCATGGGCGACGACAAGGCGCTTCCATTCTGCGTACACTTCTGGCGATTCCGCGAGGACAGAAAAGAAACCTTCGAGGCGAGTCACTTGTTGACGTGCTTCATCGGTTGTAAAGCCCAATCCGTTGGCGGAAACGGGACGGGTTGCTACGTTCCAGAACTCGGCAGCGATTTGGGGGGTGATGACCAGCAACTCACTTGCGCCGATCAAGGCGGCGACGGCATCGACGGCCGTCTCATGCAACGGATGGCTGGGTTGGACGCTGCGCAGCCAAACGTTTGTATCGACGAAGATCATTGACCATCGCGGATCAGGTGTTCGCGGCTGATAGCGTCATCGGACAAGGGCGGCGTATGGCGCTGCTCCCGCGCGAATGCCCTGAACGCCTGCGCTTTCTGCGCCGCGCCGCTCGTCGGGACCGGGCTGGCCGCAGCACTGCGTTCGCGCAACACCTTTTCGGCGTACGCCTCAAGCGACAGGCCCTGTGCCTGGGCGAGGGCTTTAAGCCCCGCTTCGGTTTCAGGGGTGAGGTCAATCTTGACGGTCATGCGTCCAAGGTAGGGACTGGCATCCCCGCTGTCAAGCCTTGTTGCCAGCTTCAGTTGTCCGCCACATCTCGGCCTTGACTTGGACAAGTGGTGGCGCGGACATGGCGGTTCTGTGTTGAATGACTACCACATGATAGTAATTGGTAGTAATATTACTCACTGAAGGATGGACACGCCAACCCGCATTCTTCAGATTGCTCGCAAGAAGCGATTGTTTCGGCTCTCGGAGGCCAAGCAGGCCGGCATTCACCCGGAAGCGGTCCGCCGGCTGACGAGTCGAGGGCAACTTGCTCGTATCGGACGAGGTCTGTACGCGCTGCCATCCCTGGAACCGACCGAACACCACACCCTTGCGGAGGTCGCCAAGCGCGTTCCGAAGGGAACCGTTTGCCTTCTGACGGCTCTGCGATTCCACGGCCTGGGTACGCAGAACCCTCGCGCTGTGTGGCTGGCTGTCGACCGCCGCGCCGGCATTCCGAAGATTGACTTCACAGCCGTTCGCGTCATCCGGATGTCCGGCGCCGCCCTCTCGACCGGAATTGGAGAGCACAATGTCGA
Organism: Acidobacteriota bacterium; assembly: GCA_031429375.1. Classification (GTDB taxonomy): domain Bacteria; phylum Acidobacteriota; class Vicinamibacteria; order Vicinamibacterales; family UBA2999; genus 12-FULL-67-14b. The sequence goes on from JANOZI010000460.1 coordinate 1,568, forward strand.
CGGCGTGCGTGTCCGCATTACGAGCCCGGCCAGAACCGTCGTGGACTGCTTCAAGTTCCGCAACAAGATCGGTATCGACGTGGCCGTCGAAGCCCTCAAGGACTACCGTCGTCTGCGGAAGGGTACAGTCGACGCTCTATGGCAGCAGGCTGACCGGCTGCGCATGTCCAAAGTGATCCGACCCTACTGGGATGCGATGTCGTCATGAGGCAGAGGGCGGTCGCGGCGAGCAGGAATGGTTGCATACCGCACGCCAGGGAGGGGCCTTCGACTATTTGAACGCTCCGGACGAAGATCGCTACACGCTGCTTGACGGCAAGCCGTTCGATGACGCGCGGTAAGTCGTCCTCGTTCCGTTTCCCTTCGACGATCTCGCAACTGAGAAGGACCGGCCCGCGATCTGCCTGACCGAGCCACTGACCTCCCACCGTCATGTCGTGCTGGCCTTCGTAACCAGCCGTGTTCTGACGAACCGATGGATACCGATATCGTGCTCGATCCACAGGATCCCGGCTTTGCTCAGACGGGTCTCCAGGTTCGGTCGACAATTCGAACTCATCGCCTGCTTACGGTTGCGTCGACCACTATCAAGCGTGAACTCGGTAGTCTGACGCCCGCACTTCAGGCACGCGTCTCCGAAGCCGCGCGTCGACTCTTCGCATAGGCGCCGGGTTCTCCGAACCGTCCGCGGCACCGTCATCAGATCGGACGTCTGGTAATTGTTAATGAGTGGACGGTGGGAGCCGATGCACGACGGTGGGCTGTTAACCGGAGGGTTGCTGGTTTGGAATCCTGCCTGAATCGGCTCGAGCCGACACGGCAATCGTCGAAGTCCAGGGGAAGCCGTCGCACAATCCGATTGACGTCCTCGAGCGCACCGCGACTCCGCCAGGTGCGAGCGTTTTCTACTCTCTCATGGCCGTTCCTCTCGGACGTCGCTCGCCGCTCGATCGAGCGCGGCGACGATCCGGTCGACGTCGTAGACGCACCCGCCCCACGTGCCGCCGCTCGCGCGCTGCAGCGCCGCCCAGAGGCGGCTGTCGTCGGGCAGACGCTCGTGGGGCGCAAGGCCCGGATGCGGCGGTCGGCCGCGCAGCAGCGCTTGGCACTCGTCGGGGTCGAGCGGCACGTTTTCCGCACCCACGAGGTTGACGCTGCCGGTCAGGGTATTCCGGTCAATCACGATCTCGATAAGATCGCCGTCCCGAACGCGTCCGATCGGTCCGCCGTCCAGCGCCTCGGGGCCGATGTGGCCGATACAGGCCCCGGTCGACACGCCGGAGAACCGCCCGTCGGTGAGGAGCGCCACGCGCTTGCCCCAGGGCAGGTACCGGAGCGCGATCGTGATCTGAGCGGTCTCCTGCATGCCGGTTCCCGACGGTCCCGTGCCGATGAGCACGATGACATCGCCCTCGCGCACGGGTCTCCCGACAACTCCCTTGACCGCCTGGATCGCGTCGTGCTCGTCGGTGAACACCCGGGCCGGGCCTCGATGCCGATAGACGCCGTCGTCGTCGATCACCGATGGGTCGATGGCGGTCGCCTTGATGACCGACCCCTGCGGCGCGAGGTTGCCGAGCGGAAACGCGACGGTGCTGGTGAGTCCGGCGCGCCGCGCAGCGTCAGGTGACATGATGACCTTGTCCGGATCGATGGCGGCCGCTGACGCGAGCCGGGCGCGCGACGCCCGCCGACGCTCGCTCGATTCCCACCAGTCGAGCGTGGCATCGAGCGTGTCGCCGGTCGCCGTGAGCACGCCCCCGTTCAGCAGCCCCATGCGGCGGAGATGCAGCATGACTTCCGGCGCGCCGCCGGCCATGAACACCTGGGCCGTCGCGAAGCTGCGTGGTCCGTTCGGCAGCGCATCCACCAGGCGAGGCGTCGCCCGATTGATCCTGATCCAGTCGTCGACCGTGGGCGGCTTCAGCCCCGCGGCGGCGGCAATCGCCGGGACGTGCAGCAGCAGATTCGTGGAGCCGCCGAACGCGGCATGGACGAGCATCGCGTTCTCGATGGCGGCAGGGGTGACGATCTGGCCGATCGAGATGCCGAGCAGATGCAGTCGCTGCAGCGCCACGGCGGAGCGGGTCGCGAGCTCGAGCCAGACCGGTTCGCCCGAGGGCGCGAGCGCGCTATGCGGAAGCGCCATGCCCAGCGCTTCGGCGACGACCTGGGCTGTCGCCGCCGTCCCCAGAAACTGACACCCTCCGCCTGACGAGCCGCAGGCACGGCAGCCCATCGTCGCCGCGTAATCCAGGCTGATCAGATCGTGCGTGAACCGGGCGCCGAGGCTTTGGACCTGGCCGGCGTCTTCGGAGTCCCGGGCGGGCAGCGTCACGCCGCCGGGCACGATCACAGCGGGCAGATCCTTCGTGCCGGCCAGGGCCATCATCGTGGCCGGCAGCCCCTTGTCGCAGGTCGCAATCCCGATCACGCCGGATGCGGTGGGCAGCGACCGGATCAGCCGCCGCATGACGATGGCCGCGTCGTTCCGGTAGGCCAGGCTGTCGAACATGCCGGTCGTGCCCTGCGTCCGCCCGTCGCACGGGTCGCTGCAATAGACGGCGAACGGGAGGGCTCCCGCGGCGCGCAGCGCTTCGGCGGCGCCGCGCACGAGCAGGCCGATCTCCCAGTGGCCGGTGTGATAGCCGAGCGCGATGGGCTCGCCCTGCTCCGAGCGCAGGCCGCCCAACGTGCTGACGATCACATACTGCGGTCCGCCGAGCGCGTCCGGGCGCCAGCCCATCCCGGCGTTCTGGGTCAGGCCGAAGATGTTGCCGCTCGGTTCCTCGCGCAGCATCTCCGCCGTCAGCGGCAGACGCCCGTCCGGGCCCTCGCCTTCGATGCGGGATGTACCGATTGACGCGGCCGAACCGAGTACCTGCTCGAGCGGCGGCGGAGTCCTCTGGACCATGACGCAGATCATCGCACGGCGGTGACCCGCTACGCTGCCCTGATGGACGGTCTCGTGAGACTGTGTCGTTTCACCGCTGCAGGCAGCGCCGACGTGCGCATCGGGCTGATCACGAACGGTCAGACGCTGGTCGATCTGACGGATGCCGGCGTGCATCGCATGACGGGCCTCCTCGAACGAGCCGACCCCGCAGGCGAGCTCACGCGTCTCAGCGCGGCCGGACTGACCACGCACGCGCTCGCCAGCGTCCGGCTGCTGACGCCTGTTGAATCCCAGGAGGTGTGGGCCGCCGGTGTGACCTATCTCAGAAGCCGGGAAGCCCGAATGGGGGAATCCGAGTTCAGCGCCAGCGCCTACGACCGTGTCTACGATGCCGAGCGGCCGGAGATCTTCTTCAAGTCGCTTCCCGAGAAGGTCGTCTCACCGGGCGAGGCGGTCGGGATCCGACGCGACGCACGCTGGAACGTCCCGGAGCCGGAACTCGCGCTCGTAATCAATTCTGCCGGCGCGGTAGTGGGGTTCACGATCGGAAACGACATGAGCTCGCGCGACATCGACGAGTATCTTCATGCAGGTTCCGTGTTAGCGTGGCGCCGTGGACACGCCATCCAAGGTGGCGATTGTAACGGGAGCAGGGACCGGTATTGGCAGGGCCGTCGCGATCGGTCTGCTCGACGCGGACTACGCCGTGGTGCTGGCCGGCCGCCGCCAGGCGCTGCTGGAGCAGGCGGTCCTCGAGGCCGGAGCCCATGGCGCACACGCGCTCGTCGTCCCAACCGACGTCGGCAATCCGGACGCGGTTCGAGCCCTCTTCGCCGCGACGCGCGAGAGGTTCGGGCGGCTGGACGTGCTGTTCAACAACGCGGGCATCACCACGCGCAGCGCGCCGCTCGAGGAGTTGACCGTTGAACAGTGGAAGTCGGTGGTGGACGTCAACCTGACGGGGACGTTTCTCTGCACGCAGCAGGCCTTCCGGCTGATGAAATCGCAGCAGCCGCAGGGCGGCCGAATCATCAACAACGGATCGATCTCGGCCCACGCCCCGCGGCCGCACTCGGCGCCGTACACGGCCACCAAGCACGCCATCACCGGCCTGACCAGATCCACATCGCTCGACGGCCGACGCTTCAACATCGCGTGCGGTCAGATCGACATCGGCAACGCCGCGACCGACATGACCGCGGCATTCGCGAGCGGGGTGCTCCAAGCCGGCGGCCAGATGGCGGCGGAACCGCGCCTCGATGTGGCGCACGTCGTGCGGGCCGTCCTTTACATGGCCAGCCTGCCGCTCGATGCAAACGTGCAGTTCATGACGGTGATGGCGACAACTATGCCGTTCATCGGCCGCGGCTAGCGGCCGCGCTGAGCGCCGCCGGCGGGTGTCAGGGACCTAGCGTGCAGCGCATAATCGCGGCATTCGGTCGTGTTCGATCGGTTTGAGCGATCCGCCACAACACGTCAGATTACGCGGCTTCGCAGTCGAGACGTCGCGCTAGCCTTACTTCGGATTGGCTGTCAGATATCCGGCGCGCGTGCGAACGCGGTAGTCCGGATGCCTCGTCATGACCTTCAGGCGGTGATACGTTTTGTCGCCGGCGTTCCGCGGATAGAACCCCAGCGTGTACTGCTGACGCAGTTCTTCGGCCACCCGCTGCGCTGCCGCTTCCACCTCACGAATTGTCGACGCAATGATGACGGACCCGCCCGTGGGTTCGGCGAGTCGTTGCAGCGACGGCAGGTGCACGGCGCCTGCGCGCCCCGCCACGTTGATGCCGAGCGCGTAGAGCAGCACTTCGCCTTCGCGCAGCGCTGCCTGCGCCTTGGCGGAACTTTCGAGCGGGCCGGGTGCTTCGAATGGATCGCCCCGGCCGTCGCGGCTGGCTGCAATGATCGAGTTGTCGATGCCGTCGGTCATGAGCAGCATCGCCCGCTTGCGATGCGGCGTTTCCTTCATGTAGGGCACCATGTCCGTTACGGCCCTGAACAGTTCCGTGCTGCCGGAGGTCGGCATGGCTCTCAGTGAGTTGACGATGCCCGGATGGTACGGGCGCCAGGTGATCATCGTGCGCCGGGTACTGTCGAAGGTGGAAATGCTCCATCGGTCGCCGGGTTCCAGCGAGTGCCCGAGCGCATCAGCGGCCCGACTCGCGGCGGCCATGCGTTCACCGGTCATGCTGCCGCTGGTGTCAATCAACACGCCGACACTAATCGGCGCCGGCTCGGCGGAGAAGACGGCCACGTCTTGGGGCACCTCTTCGTCGTAGATCAGGAAGTCATCTTTCGCGAGGCCGCGAACGATCGAACCATCCGGCGCCTGGACGGTGACATCGAGATAAACGACTTCAACGCCGGACTTGAATTGCGGCTGCCGGCCGGCGGCGATGGTCACCGACGCCAGCAAGGCAGTGACGACGAAGGCGTATTTCATCGTGCTATCCAGCATACTGGCTTTGCAGCAGGTCGAAGTGGTCGCTACAAACCGAATCGTGCGCGAAGCGCCTTCTCGGCTGCCGCCAGAGTATCCGCACGAGCCTTCATACTCTGTGCCGATGCACCCACCGATGTCAGTCTGGGGTCACAGTCCTGCGAGTGCGATGGCGTGCCTGACCGCCTACGGCCTAGGGCCACTTCTGCGCGCCGTGCAAGATGCGGACGACGAAGATGACGTCGCCGAGAACCTTGTAGACCACGATGTAAGGTAGCGGGGAGAGGACCATTTCGCGCGACCCTTCCTTCTATCCCAGGCGCCAGCGATTGGGAAATGTCAGAAGATCGGAAGGAGAATCGAAGACGGCGCGGACCAGGTCCTGAGCTCGGCTGGGCGTGTGCGTAAGAAGGTAGCCAGCAATGTGCTCGAGCTCATTCAGCAGCTTCCTCGGTCCAGCGAAGCTGTATTAGGACCGCGGTTGCTTGTCCGCCAGGCGTTCGCGAAGGCGCGTGCCGACTTCGTCGTGGCTCAAGGTTTCGCCACGCTCGATTTGCGTTAGCCCTTTCTCGACCTCGCGCACGAACCAGTCGTCGTAGTCGACCAGCCGCTCAATCGCTTCGCGGGCCAAAGCCTCCGCGTCGGTTCCGCGGTCCCGGGCGATGCGGGTGAGCTTGGCCTGCAGTTCCGGCGACAGGATCACTTCCATATGGCGAGTGTACCGAAGCCTTTGGCAGAGTCAACCGTCCATGGGCGCGCAGTAACGTGCGCGCCGCGGCAGGTGATCGGTGACCCACGCGACGATGGATCCGAAAAAGAGGGCGAGGTTGAGCACCGGCGTCGGCAGGCCATCGGGGAGATCGCCTGTCTCCTCGTCGAGGTAATGCCGCATGTCGACGACCCAGCCCGTTGGTTTCACGATTGTGGTGACTCTGGAATGAAAGGATCAGTCGCCCGGCCTTAGGCGGCGACGACGACGGACACCTGGCCGTGCGCCTTACGCGTCGGCGTAACGCGGATCTCGACGTCGTGGCCGAGGGCGGCGAGAAAGTCCGTCAGCCGCTCGGCAGAAAAGGCACGCGCTCGTCCACGCATCAAGTCAGAGACGTGCGGCTGCGGAATGCCAAGGATCTTGCCGGCCTGGGTCTGTGTCAGCTTGCGTGCCTTGAGAATCCGGTAAATCTCGAGCGTCAGTCCGGCCTTGAGCAACTCCTGCTCGGGATTCGGCAGGCCGAGATCCGCGAACACGTTGCCGCTGCTTTCCTCGACGTCTTTGCCAGCCATCGATCGATCTCGGGTCAGGTCGGCGCGGCGTCAAGGTTATGGCGGTGTACGGCTTTCCTGACGCGATCAACTGATCGAGGATCGCCACGCCATGTCGGAGGCGAGACCCTCGAAAACCGCAATGCCGTTGTCGGGGACGACGGGGATGAATTGGCCCGGCGATTGCCCGACACCGCGCTTGTCGAAGCACAGCGTGGCGAAGCCAACTCGACACTCAACTCGCAACTCCTAATTCAAATGGCTCCTGGACCCTCCATTGGCAACTTCACCGCAGAGTGACGCGCCATACCCCGCGGCCATGTGTAAACGCGAATAACTGTTTCTGTCCCGCGGGCGTGCGAATCAGCGACAGCCACATCGTCACTGCCGGCCCAAATCCTGTCTCTTCGGTCATCCACGTCCGGCCGCCGTCGATCGACACCATCACACCGAGATCGGTGCCGAGGTACAGCCGCTGCTGATCGTCCGGATCGACGACGATCGAGTGAACCGGGATGTCGGGAAAGCCCGTCGGGCCGGAGCCAACGAGGCTTTGCCATGTCTCGCCGTTGTCGATGCTGCGGAAGAGATGCGCGCCGCCGAAGTTTCCGTAGGTGGCATAGACCGCGCCGGAATGGGGGTCGACGGCGATCGACGTGACCCATCCCTGACGCGGCTGCGTGGTGGTAAACGCGATCGCGGTGACCGGTTGTGTGGCGTTCGTGGTCCGCAGGATGTGACCGCGATCGGTGCCGGCGAAAACCGTGGCGCCGCTCGGTGAGATCGCGATCGCGCTGATGCGCCCGCCGTCGGGCGCGCGCGAGCTCAGCACCTTGCTCCAGCTTTGTCCAAAGGTGCCGCCTTGATAGAGATACTCGCCGCCGAGCCAGATCACGTTCGACACCGGATCGTGCGTGAACGGAGGGATGAACAGGTAATTGCCTTCCGGGCCGAGACCGCTCGCGACAATTGGATCGAGGCCCGTTCGCAATTGGGAAATGGTGAGACCGCCGTTGGTCGTGCGGCCGAGGCTGGCCCACTGATACTCCATCAGCCAGGTGCTGGTCTGCGTTGGATGCACCGCGCTGAACCCGCCGTCGCCACCAAATGCCAGCCGCCACCCGTCCGGACCTGCAGCGTCGGAACCGAGCAGCGTGCCGTTATCCTGAGCGCCGGCGAGATACTGCGTGCCGTCGGGAAACGGCGTGCCGTGATAGAACTGCGTCACGCCATAGCCGCGATTGAGCGATGTCCAAGCGACCTGGATCGGCTGGCCCCCGAAGCATGCGGCCAATGGGCCATTTGACGTCGCCGCGCGCGCATTCGTGGTCCTGAAGATGCCGCCATCGTTGCCGATCAGCGCGATCTGATTGTTCTCGCCGTCATAGTGCGGATGGAAGGTGATGGCGTGCTGATCGACATGGCTATACGACGGCAGGAGGGAATTGCCCCAACTCGCCAGGCCCCAGTTTCGCCCGCCGTCATCGGAGCGGAACCAGTCGACGCCCGCGGCCCAGACGCGATTGGGATCGCGTGGATCGACCGCGATCACGTTGTTGTACCACCCCATCGTCGAGGGTAGCGCGGTTGAGCCCTGCGGAGTGCAGACCCGCGCCGCCGCGCTCGAGATATTGGTCAGCAGCATGGTGTTGAGGAACGCCGGGTCGTGGTGATTGACGCGCGTTTCCCACGACCCGGCCAGGCCGCCGCGATCGCTGCGATACACGGCGAGCAAGCCCTGCTCGTAAATGCCCTGCGGCCCTGGGGCGTTGCTCGCCGCCAGCGCATAGACGACGTCGGGGCTCGACGGCGCAATCGCGAGCGACGTGCGGCCCATGTCGGGCTCCCGCAACACGACCTCCGCGTCGGATCGATCGGCGGCGCGCGGGAAGCGATACACGGTGGCTTGTTCGTACGACCCGCACGATGCGAACAACACGTCTTCGGACCGATCGGGCCGCAGCGCGAGATCGAGGCAGCCGCCGCGCACGTCGGTCGCCAGCAGCCTCGCCCACGTGGCGCCGTTGTCGGTCGATCGCCACACGCCCGACCGCGTCGCGGCATAGATGCGTCGGGAATCGTTGACGCCGAATTCCAGATCGTTCACCCAATGGAAGTCGGGTGTGCTGGTGGCGGGAAGCTGCTGCCAGCTGCTCGCGCCGTCGGTGGTGACGTAAATCCCGCTGCCGCGAAGCGGCAGACCAGTGCCGCGGATTTCCTCGCGGAAATATCCTTCGCCGGTCCCCGCGTACATGACGTCGGGACGAGCCGGATCGATGAGCAACGAGTTGACCGCGATGTTCGTCAGGCCATCGCCCGTGGGGCGCCAGGTCGTGCCGTTGTCGTCACTCTTCCAGATGCCTCCCGACACGCCGGCAGCGAACAGCGTCGTCGGAACAACCGGGTGAAATTTCACGACGCGAGTGCGGCCGCCGATGTTGCCGGGCCCAAGCGGCGTCCACGCATCGAGCACGCGGGCGGCGCTGCTGGTGTCCCTCAGCGACATCACGCGCGAACCGGACAACCATAATCGTGACGCCGGTTGAGCCGCGGGAAGGTCGCGGCCAATGGCAGATGCGAATCGCGCGAGCGATGCAACATGCCGCGTTGCCGCTTCGTACGATCGGGGCATATCCACGCGGCCGTCGGTGGGCTGACGGCGCGCCAGATCGCTGCGCGCCGCCGCACCCGGTTCGTCAAAGCGCGGCGTCGCTGTGTCGCGGCGTTCGGGTCGCGTCGATAGCGTCGTCAGCAGGCTGCCGACCGCCACCGTCGTGACGCCCAGCCAGAGGATTCGGGCTTTGCGCATTGGACTATGCCTGCCGCTTTCGGATCGAAGCCTTCGTAACAGTCTTGTACCTGTTTGTTACCCGCGAATCACATCTCGCCCGTAAACGGGTTCTGTATGCGCACCCCTCGGAGCGTCTGACCGTCATTCAGATCTTCAGTCCACAACACCTCGCACTCGGATTCCGCTGCGGCGAGCACGACCATGGCGTCCCAGAAGCCAATCTTTGCCTGGGCATGGAGATCGATTGCGATCAGGATGTCCTCGGCAGTTGGGGCGAAGACGGTCCACGCTGCCAATTCACGGATGCGCGCGTTGGCGTCGTCGACCGGCAGTGGCTTGGGAACCTTCTTCGTGATCGTGACGAAGAATTCCTGCAGTACCTGAACGCTGACGCAGCCGGTGCCGCTCTCCCACAAACGCTCGAGTAACTGCTGGGCTGCCTGCTGTTTCCGTGCCGCCGATGAGTCGAAGGCGTAGACGAGGACGTTGGCGTCGACGAATTCCCGCTCCGGCTTAGCGCTCATGTAGCTCGTCGCGCGACCAACTGCGGCGGCCCCGGGTGCCCAGCGAACGGGTCGATCGCAGCGCTGCCAACGCGCGTTTTCGGGCAGAAGCGTAGCGGCGGTCCTCGCCCGCCAATCGGCCCAGCGCCTCAGTCATCAAGGCCGACACCGACGTCTCGCGATCGGCCGCCACGCGTTTGGCTTGCTTCAATAGCTTCCGGGGCAGGCTCAGGGTTATGTTCTGATTGTCGGCCACGAGAATCAGTGTAACACGAGAACACGTGGAAGAGAGGAACCCCAGGAACGAGCTCTTGATAGCCTCAGGGGCGAAGACGGGTGAAAATGTCGTGGTGGAGCGATCGCTGGCAGGTGACCGGCTACGGCTTCGGGCCGGAAGGCAACGAGACCGCGCCGCGCTTTGAAGCGACGCAACATCTCGCTGTCGTTCAACACCCGCGACGTCCAGAACGGCGGCACGGCCAGCGGAAGCACCCGCACGTATTCGATGCAGGTGATGGTGAAGACGGTCGAATAACGGTTTGGCCGTCATGCGTGGTCCTCGGCCGCGAAGGCGTTGCCCGAGGACCCACTCACGCGCTTATTGAGGCCCCGCGAATGCGTCGCAGGAGACGTTCGAGTGCCAGTTGGAAAACGTGCCGGTCGGGTTTTCCTTCCACGCCCACACGTGCAGCGTGTAGAAATTCGGCAGACCGAAGCGATTGGGGCTTTCGAACAGGTGCAACAACTGGCCCTGCAGTTCCGGTGTTGCCGCGTTGCTCTTATGCCAGTCCGCTGCAAAAACCAGGAAATCCGCGCCCGTCATTTTCAGCCGCCCGTTCGGCAACGGTTCGTAGATGATGATTTCCGGCTTCGACGGATCGAGCACGCCGTCGAGTACCAGCGGCAGATTGACGTAGTGCAGCCCCATCGCGCCTGATTCCGGGCCGCTGACGCACCCGAACATCAGCGAGTACCCTTCTGCTTCAGCAACGGCGACGTCCTTGAAACGCTCGGTCGCCTCACGCACGGTCTTGATCAGGCCGGCCGCCTGGCCATGGTGTTTAGCACTGACCTGCTCGTTGTCAGTGCATGCCAACGCAGGCGACGAGGGTATTGCGCCCAGGGCAAGAGCCGCGGCACAGACGAGCGTAGTCTTCACGACGATTCGGCGAACGTTCATGGGATCCTCCTGTTTACTGACTAGAGGATGCCGCGCCGCAGCGGCCGCCGCCATAGGCGCAATGTCCCGATTGGAGGTGGATCTGGCGACGGGGTGTAAGACAAATGTCCCATCGCCCGGCCTGCGTCCCGGCGAAATAGCAAAAGGGCACAGCATTTGCACCTCGCTACC
>JANOZI010000461.1:0-6388 GCA_031429375.1 Acidobacteriota bacterium
TTCGCATCGCGATCGCGAACAGGGCCTGGACATCCAGGATCGGCACGATCTCGCCGTTGCCGAGGAGGGCGGCGCCGGCAAACGTCTGCTGCTTGACCACCGGGCCGCGCAACTCCTTGAACACGAGCTCCAATTCCGCGCGCACGGCATGGACGATGACGCCAAAGCGGCCGCCCCGGGCCTCGACGACGAGCGCGGTCTGCTCCGCCGCGACGGCTGATGGCAGGTCGAGCAACGTGGTCAACGCCGCCACGGGAATCGTCTCGCCGTCGACGGCGAGGAGACGGCCTTGCAGGAGCTGCGGAGTGTCGGCGAGCGACAGGCGCTGAATGCGGCGCACCGGCGCGGTTGGGATTCCGAACAACTGGTCATTCACTTCAACCAGCACGACGCGCAACAACGCCAGCGAGAGCGGGAGGTCCAGGACAACCGACGTGCCTCGTCCGGGCTGCGACTCGACGCGCACTGCGCCGCCGAGCCCGTCGACCACGACACGAACCACGTCCATTCCGACGCCGCGGCCCGAGATGTTGGTGGCGAGCGTCTTGGTACTGAACCCTGGCGCGAAAATCAGGTCGAGCAGTTGCTCGTCCGTCCACAGCTTCAGTTCCGCTGCGCTGCCGATCCCTTTGCGAACGGCCGCCACCCGCAGGTCGGCGGCATTGATGCCACGCCCGTCATCGCGGACCGTCACGAGAATACGGTTGCCGTTCTGCTCCGCCGAGATCAGCACGGTGCCGGACGCCGTCTTGCCTTGACTGATGCGCTCGGCCGGCGTTTCGATGCCGTGATCGATCGCGTTGCGAATCAAGTGGATCAGCGGATCGGCCACCTGCTCGATGATCCGCTTGTCGAGCTCGGTGTCGCGTCCGGTGATCGTCAGCTCGACGTCCTTGTCGAATGACCGCGCGAGATCCCGTACTGCGCGCGGGAACGCGTCGAAGACCGTGGCCAGCGGCAGCATGGTCAATTCGATCACGTGCTGGCGCAATTCCTCGGTGATCAAACTCAGACGCACCCGGTCATCGCTCACATCCGCCAGCACCGCGCGCAGCCGCCGGTTGATGACCTCGAGCGCGTCGGCGTACTCGCCAAGCTCCGCGCCGCGGGCCTTGTGCGTGGGGACGAGACGCACCTCGCGTAAGCGATCCTTGAGGCGGTTGAGCGAGCCTTCGACCTGGCGCAGCTCGTCGTGCCGATCGGAGGCCTTCAGGCTTTGCAGGACCATTTCGGGCGCAAGGTTCGTCAGGCCCTCGAGCTTCTCCAGCGGAACTCGAAACGACTGGCCAGGCCGGGGCACCCTTCGACCCGACGCCGGGGCGACGACGGGCGGGGACGAGTCCCTGACCACGTCCTGGCTGGGTCGCGCCGACTCCTCCGTCACCGCCGCCGTGGTCGTGGCGGCCATGGCCGCCAGGCTGTCGCCGAGCTCAGTGGTATCGACCGGTGCGACGATGCCGCGCGCCAGCGCCTCAACGCGGCCGGTGATCACATCGATGGCGCGAAACACCAGGTCGAACGCGCGGGCATCGATGATGCGCGCGTCGCGCCTGGCGGCGACGAACAGCTCCTCGAGTTGATGGGCGATCTGCGAGATGTCGACGAAGCCCAGCATCTGCGCCGAGCCCTTCAGGCTGTGCGCCTCGCGAAACACGTCGGCCAGAATGTCGGCGGATCCGGGCGCCTCTTCGAGCCGCAGCAACGCGTGGTTGAGCGACTGCAACCGCTCGCGCGCTTCATCGACGAACTGTTGCGTAAAGGCGGACATGTCCATGGCGCGTCAGCCCCGGTTCGAGCCACAGATGAGACGCAGGTGAGACACGGATCGCCGATCCGCGGGGCAGGCTGCCGTCATTTCGCCACGACCTCGTCAAGGTCAAGCAGGCCCATCAACCCCAATCGCACCGTGGCGTTGCCCACGAAGTGCGCCGCCCGTTCTGCCGGCCACGACGCCGGCGGCGGCTCGATCTCCGCCGGATCAATCGAAAAAATGTCGGCGATCGCATCCACGACCAGGCCCACCGGGTAGTCGAAGCTGCGCAGCGCGATCAGCACCGACTCTTCCGACGGCAGCCAGGGCTCGAGGCCCAGGATCGCGCGGGTGTCGAGCGCGCAGATGATCTCCCCGCGCAGGTTGACGAGGCCCGCGACGGCCGAGGGCACTCCCGGAATGCGCCGCAGGCGCGTCAGCCGCGACACTTCTTTCAACCGCTCCAATGGCAGCCCGTACAGATCGGTGCCGAGGTAGAAACCCAGATAGGGCACGCCTTCGCGAGCGGCGGGCGTCTCGGCGGCCTCGTCGGGCGCGCTGTCGATCGCCCGGAGAATCACCTCAGACTGTGGGAGCGGCGCGGCCTCGTCCTGTGTCATGGAATGGCCGTCACAGCTTGAACTCTTTGATCCGGGTCTTGAACTGGTCCGCGAGGATGTTGAGCTCGCCGACCGACGCCGCCGATTGCTTCATGCTCACGGCGGACTCGCTGGTGACGACGGCGACCTCGCGCATGGTATGGACGATCTGCTCGCTGGCGCTCTGCTGCTGCTGCGTCGCGAAGGTAATCTGGCGAATCGCCTGCGTGGTGCGATCGACCATCTGGATGATCTGCTCGAGGCTGCCGCGCGCGCCGGTCGCAAGTGAGACGCCGTTCTCGACTTCCTTGACGCCCTGTTCGGTGGCCAGCACCGACGAGTGGGTCGCCGATTGAATTTCACCGACGATGCCCTTGATTTCCTCTGCCGACTCGCGGGTGCGCTCGGCCAGCCGCCGGACCTCGCTGGCCACCACCGCGAAGCGCTTGCCGTGCTCACCCGCCGCAGCCGATTCGATGGCGGCGTTGACCGCGAGCAGGTGAATCTCGCCGGCGATTTCCTTGATCAGGTTCAGCACTTCGGAAATGCGCTGCGAGCGCTCGCCCAGCAACAGGGTCTTGCCCGAGATGTCCGCGACCCGGCGGCGGATGTTCTCCATCGCCTCCAGCGCCTCGCCGACCGAGGCGTAGCCGGCATGCGCCGCATGCGCGCTGTCGTCGGCGATCTTCTCAACCGAGGTCGCGCTCAGCGCGATCTGCTTGGCGGTGTTGGTGAGCTCTTCGAGCGTCGCCGTGACTTGCGCGATCGAGGCCGCCTGCTGCACCGATCCGGACGCATGATCCTCGGCGTTGGCGAGCACCTGCGTCGAGGCTTGCGTGATCTGGATGCCGGCTTGCTGCAGCTCCGTGATCAAGCCGCGCAGCTGGGCCGACATGTCGTTGGCCGCCTGCGCCAGCAGACCCAGTTCATCGTGGCGCTTCAGGGAGAAGCTGCCCGAGAGATCACCGGCCGCTACCGATCGCAGGAAGGGCACGAGCGACATGATCGGCCGCGAGAAGGTGTTGGCCCAGTACACGGCGCTGCCGGCGGCGACCGCGGCGAGCAGCACCGACAGCAGCAGGATCGTCCACATCAGGCTGCGCAGCGGCGCAAACGCGACGTCGGTCCGCAGCAACAACGCGACGCGCCACACCCCGGGTAACTGCGGCCGCGGCTCGCTCGAGGCGAACCCGAGCAGGTACGACGAGCCACGCACGTCGATCGTCGCGCTGCCGGTCAACGACTTGGCCGCCAACTGCTCCACTTCATCAAGGCCAAGGCTGCTGAGCCGCGTCTTGCCGGCTTCCCAGCCGTTGACGAAGGCCGGGGCGCTCAGCAGGAAGCCGCGCGTGTCTGCCAGCAGCAGGTAGCCGCGATCGCTCTGGCCCTCGGGCAGGACCTTGACGCTCTGCAGCGTTTCGACAACCTTGGGCCAGTCGATGACCGCGACGATCACGCCAACCGTTTTGGAACGATCGAAGCTCGCGTACAGCGGCATGGCGATCGGCATGCCGACCCGGCCCGTGATTTCCTGCAGCTCGGGAACACCAACCCAGGACTCGCCGCGACGGGCGGCGTGCAGCCAGTCGGCATCGCCGACTTCCCTGCTGAGCAGGGCCGGCAGCGTCGAGGCAATGACCTGGCCCGCGGCGCTGGCTACCCACGCCTCCTGAAGGTCGAAGTTGCGTTTCGCGTCCTGCAGGAACTGAAGGATGCGCCCGTCGGCATCTGCCGTCACCGTGTCGTCCTGGATCAGCCGCAGCTGCGACCAGCCGCGCAAGCTCACCTGCCGATCGAGCAGCAGCCGCTCGAGCCGTTCTTCAGTCTGCGAGGCCAGTGTTTCCAGGTTGAATCGGATGCTCTGGTCGAGCGCGCCCCGGGCGCTGCGGTACGCGACGATGCCGGTCACCGCCATCGGCAACAGTGAAAGCGTTACCAGCACCACCGCCAGCTGCCACCGGACATTCAAGCGCATGTGCGCATTCTCCCGACGTTCGCGGCCCGTGCCGCCATTACGGCTTGCCTGTTCCGGTGAGCTTGACCACCGCCACCGAGTCGTCTACCTCGCCCGCGGGGGCGTAGGCGATGGCGCCCGGCACACTCGATACGAATCGCAAGATCGCGCGCGTCGAGCGTTGCGTGGACGGCGGAACCAGGCCCTGCGTCACGCCCTGCTGCACCCAGTAGTCACCCATTTCCCGGACCGACCGCGCCATGATCTGGCGCGAGAACGCCTCTCGAACCGGGCTCGTGGCATCCCAATCGACGGGCACCACGGATTCGGCGTGCGGCCACATCCGGGTCTGCTTCATGAAGATCCGCCGCAGCTCCGCGACGGTCATGGTCTTGACTGGATTCGCCTTGTTCACGATGACGACAAACGAAAGCTCCTGCATGCCGCGGACACTGGTCCACGACAGCATGATGACGGCCACAACTGCCATCAATGTCGCTATGCCACGCCGCACTCGACTACACCTCAGAAGAAAAAGACTGCCGCCGTGGCGAAGCCGTTATAGCGCTTGCGCCCGTGCTCGGACGTGATGAACGAACGTTCCAACGGTATCGATCGGAAAATCTCCGCTTTCAGAGCCACCTGCGAGAATGGCCGATAGTTCAAACCGCCAAGATGGCGCCGCTCGGCGCGCCGCAGGCGCGGACTCTCGAGCTGCTCGACGCGATAGAACGTCACCCAATCGGGGTGCAGCTGGACGGCCGGTTGCACGTAGTAGCCGGATCGTTTCTGCTCTTCCGATTCGCCGCGCGCGTACTCGGCGTTCAGCAGGAACCGGCTGACTTCGAGCTGGCCTTCGAAGCCGGCCACCCGGTCTTCCTCGAGCTCCACACCGAGGCGACCGGTATGGCCGCGATAGATATCGGCAGCCACGTCGAGGCGTTTGAGCAGCCCGCCGGTCGGCAACCGGAACTGGAGCCGGCCGCCCCAGGCCTTGCCGTCTCTCAAGTCGGCCTGGCCATTGCCTTCGAAATCGTTGTTGGCAGCATACAACGTATAACCCACCCCGAATTCCGACGCCCCGACCGGCCTGGCGACCTGGCCGCGCACCATCACGCCGACCAGCTCCGGCGGGAACAGTTCGCGAAGGTAGATGGGAAGGTCGGTCGAGTAGGTCAGGTTCGGATAGCGATGCTGCCACCAATACTGAGGCGACAACTGCTTTCCGGCGCGGATGCCGAAGTAGCGATTGTGCTGGTATTCCATCCAGGCGTTCTCCACCGCCACCTGGCCTTCCCCGCTGATGTCCGTGCTCACCTCGTCCGAACCGCCGTCTTCCGCCGCTTCGGCGTGGTGAGGAACATTCTGAAGCTCGAGTTCGGTCAGGAAATTGAACCGGCCAAGCTGCTTGCCGAGAATCAAGCCAAGGTGATCCAGCTGAAACGCGCTCGGCTCCCCTGACCCGTCCTTCACGAAGCGGAAGTTGGAGTAACCCTTGACATTGACCTTGCTCAACAGCGTCTCTCGAACGGAGTTGACCGAGTCCTGCTGAGTCTTCGCCTCGTCTTCCAATTCTTCCTTGGTGACGGCGACCGCCTGCTTCTTCTCGAGCGCGTCGATCCGCTGAAGCAGTTGCGCGATGGCCGCCTGCTGATTGACCAGCTCGGCGCGCAGCCGTGCGATCTCATCCTGCTGGGCCGACGCGGGGCCACTGCCGACCAGGAACGCGATCGCCGCCAGACCGAATAGGCGCTTTGTCATAAATCCCTTCGTTGTGAGCTGCTGTCACGGCACAGCTGACCTAGTCCGTGATATCGGCCGGTGGGTTCCAAAAGTGTAAGGCGAGGGGGGAGCCCGCCGCCCCCGACCGCACGAGCGTGCGGCTGGAGGACGGCGGAGAAAAGTCTTTGTAGCCAGCGTGTTAGCGGGCCGGACAACCCTCGAATGCCGCAACTGGCAGCCCGCTGGGCACGGCGGCGGGGATCAGCCCGCACAGGTTGGATTTCTTGACCCGCTCGTCCAGCAGGCCGTTCTTGACGAAGCGGACCAGGTCGCCGAATTCCTGATCGGTCAACTTGATCCGCT
>JANOZI010000462.1:0-8063 GCA_031429375.1 Acidobacteriota bacterium
CCGGCGCCGGCCTTGAAGGACTCGCGCAGGCGCCGCCAGACGCGGCCGCGCTGGCCGCGCGCGTCCAGCAGCGCTACAACGGCCTCAAGGATTTCCAGGGCGACTTCGTCCAGATCTACGAAGGCGGCGTGCTGCGGACCAAGACGACCGAGCGCGGCACCGTCTCGATCAAACGGCCGGGCAAGATGCGCTTCCTCTATACCAAGCCCGAGCGGAAGGAATTCGTCTCCGACGGCAACCGGCTCTATACCTACCTGGTCGCCGACAAGCAGGTGATTGTCGGCCCGGCGCCGGGCCCGAACGACGGCACGATTCCCGCGCTGTTCCTGGCCGGCCAGGGTGACATCGCCCGCGACTACATCCCGATGTTCACGCCCCTGCCGGGCGCGGCGCCCGGGCTGATTACACTCAAGCTGACGCCCAAGAAGGCCGACCCCGACTACGAATGGCTGGGGATCGGAATCGACCCGAAAAGCGCCCAGATCCAGTACCTGGTGGCGGCCGATCGGCAGGGCGGCAAGTCGTCGTTCGCCTTCAGCAACCTGAAGGAAAACAGGGGTTTGGCCGATAAAGATTTTGAGTTTCGCATGCCACGCGGCGTGGATGTCGTGACCAATGGTACCCGTGCCCGCTAACGCCCTCACCCGCCTCTCGCTCGCGGCCCTCGCCGTGCCGCTCGTGCTGTCGCTGTCGTCATGCGCGAGCACGGGGTCGATCAAAGCCGCCCGGGGCGCCGAGGCGACCCAAAACTACGACGTGGCCGTCGCCGAATACGACAAGCTGCTGCGCGAGAACCCCAATAATCGGAACGCGCGCCTCGGCCTCGAGCGATCGAAGCTGCGGGCGTCGCAGGATCATTTCAGCCGCGCCCGGCGCGCGGCCGCAGCCGGCACGTTCGAAGAGGCCATGGCGGAATACCAGCTCGCGGCCGAGTTGAACCCGGGCAACGCCGACATCGAACGCGAGCTGCAGGCCACCCGCACGCAGCTTCGCGCCAAGGTCGCCGTGAGAGAAGATGGCAAGACGCGGCTCGAGTCGCTGATCGCGCAGAGCATCGATGCCCCGCTGCCGGGCGCATCGCTCCCCGACGAGAAGCTGCCCGACTCGGTGATCTTCCGCGACGCCGGCTCGCGCGATATCTACTCCGCCATCGGCAAGTTCACGAACCTGAGCGTCTTGTTCGACCCGACCTTCCGCGATCAACCGGTCTCGATCGACCTGCGCGGCGCGACGCTGGAACAGGCGCTCAACTCGCTGTCGACGACCACGCGGAACTTCTGGCGATCGACCGGACCGCGCGGCATCATCGTGATTCCCGACACCGCGGCGAAGCGGCGTGAATACGAAGAAGAGATCGTGCGCACCTTTTACCTGAGCAACGCCGACCTCAAGGAAACGATCGACATCCTCCGCATCGTCGTTGACGCGCGCCGGATTGCGCCGATCACGGCGAACAATGCGATCACGATCAAGGACACGGCCGAGCGCATTACGGCGGCAGGCAAGATCATCACCGCCATCGACAAGGCGCGGCCCGAGGTGATCATCGACGTCGAGCTGCTCGAGGTCAACCGCACGCATCTGCACGAGTACGGCCTGCAAATCGCCAGCCCGTCATCCGCGCCGACGGGCATCAACGGCCAGGCCGACATCAACAAAGCGGGCCTGTCACTGCGGGCGCTGCGAACGCTGACGCAGGCCGATGTCCTGCTGACCAATCTGCCGTCGCTCTATTACCGCCTGCTCAAGAACGACAGCGCGACGCGGATTCTCGCCAATCCGCAGCTGCGCACGTCGGAAGGCATTCCTGCCAAGGCGCGGTTCGGCGAGCGGGTGCCCGTGCCGGTCACGACGTTTGCGCCGATCGCGGCCGGCGGCGTGCAGACCCAGCCGATCACGTCGTTCAACTACGAGCCGATCGGCGTGAACATCGACATCACGCCCCGCATGCACCACGACGATGCGGTCACGCTGGCGTTGAAGATCGAGCTCAGCAGCATTTCGGGCACGGGCTTCGGCGGCCTGCCGACGTTCGGCAGCCGCTCGATCGATACGGTGATTCGGCTGAAGGACGGCGAAACGAACATGCTCGCCGGGCTCATCCGCGACGAAGAGCGCACGTCGCTCGCGAGCATTCCCGGCCTCGGCGATATTCCGGTGATCGGCCGCCTGTTCGGCTACAACCGCAAAGAGACGCAAGAGACCGACATCATCCTGACGCTGACCCCGCGCATTGTGCGGGTCTTGAACCTGACCGAAGAAGACCTGCAGCCCTTCCGGATGGGACGTGACGGCGGTGCGCCGGTCACCGACATCCCGACGCTGCTGCCGATTCCGCTGCCGCTGCCGAAGCCGCCAGGCGGCGACGCGACGGATACGTCGCGGCCCGGGCTCGCGCCTTCGGTGCCCGCCCTGCCCGGACCCGCAGCGCCGGTTCGCGTTCCTGCGCTGCCGAAGCCGCCGCCGAAATAACCTGACGGGCAGATCCGCGGAACTTCCCCCTTCGCGCGAAGCGCTTCGGTGGACAAGAAAGTTCCGCGCTACGCATCCGCGCTACACGCTTGCGATTGAGACGCGCACGTCCGCGGTTTACACCCGCGCAACCGACGCGCCGAGTTTCTGCAGCCGCTCGACCAGGCGGCTGTAACCCCGCTCCACGGTCTCGAGCGGTTCCACCCGGCTCTCCCCCTCCGCTGCCAACCCCGCCGCAATCAGCGCCATGCCGGATCGGATGTCGCGGCTGTCGAGCGACTTGCCGCGCAGCTTTCGTGGGCCGGTGACGATGATGCGATGCGGATCGCAGAGGAACAGGTCGCCCCCCATGCCGCTCATTTGCTCGAGCGCAAACAGCCGCAGCTCATACATCCAGTCGTGAACCAGTGTGGCACCCTCGGCTTGCGTAGCCAGGACGGTCACCAGGCTGACGAGGTCGCTCGGAAAGCCCGGCCACAGTCCGGTCGTAATGCGGCCCGCGCCGACCAGCTTCGTCGTTTCCACGCTGAACACGTCACCGTTTTGCGTGCACTTCGCGCGCATCTTGCTGATCGTCGCGGCGATGACTTCCATGTCAACGGGCCGGGTGCCGCCGACTTCGATGTGGCCGCCGGTGATCGCGCCGACCACCGCCCAACTGCCGGCCTCGATGTAATCGCCGTAGAGAGTTTTCTTCGCACCCGTCCGGCGCGGCACGCCTTCGACCTGGATGGTGTGCGACCCCTCGCCTTTGATTCCGACACCCATGCCGCGCAGGAATTCGCACAACTCGACCACGTGAGGCTCGCAGGCCGCGTGGCGAATTTCGGACACGCCGTCGGCCGCCGCCGCCGCGAGCAGTGCGGTTTCGGTTCCGGTGACGGAGGCTTCGTCGAGGTACATCGACGCCGCCTTGAGGCCGTGCTCGACTTCGAGGCGATGGCCGGAACCGGGCAGCACGCGCGCGCCCATGGCCTTCAACGCTTCGAGATGGGTCGTGATGGTGCGCCGCGCGGGAAAGTCACCGCCAGGCGGCGCCACAATCGCCCGCCCGCGGCGCGCGAGCAGCGGGCCCATCAGGAGCACGGAGCCCCGCAGCCGGCCGACGAGCGCGCTGTCGGGCTCGTCCTTGGTGACCTCGCGGCAGCGGATCGTCAGCGTGGTGCTGCCGATGCCGTCGACCTCCGCGCCGAGGTCGAGCAGCAGGCGCGCCATCACCTCGACATCCGCGATCCGCGGCACATTGGTGAGGGTGCACGCTTCGTCGGTCAGCAGGCACGCGGCGATCAACGGCAGCGCCGCATTCTTGTTCCCTTCGACGTCGATGCGTCCTTCGACGCGATGGCCGCCCTCAATCACCAGCTTCGACATGTCTCTCTTGACCTCACTTCTGAAATCCGCGATCTGACATCTGAGATCCCCGGTTCAGAAGTCTCCCAGCATCATGATCTCATCCCGCAGCGCCACGCCGAAGCGTTCTTCGACGCCCGCGCGGCAGCGTTCGATCAACGATTTGATGTCGGCGGCGGTGGCCGCGCCGTTGTTGATGATGAAGTTGGCGTGGGTCGGCGAGACGCGCGCCCCGCCCAGCGCCACGCCTTTCAGGCCGGCCCGGTCGACCAGCGCGCCGGCCGACGGCGGAATACCGTCGGGCACGCGGTCGCGGGCCTTGTCGGGATTCATGAAGATGCACCCGGCGCTCGGCGATTCGAGCGGCTGCGTGCGTTTGCGAAACGCCAGAGATTCGCGAGCCACCGCGCGCAAGGCTGCCGGATCCGCGCCGCCCTTCGCCCTGAATGCGGCCCAGATGGCGACCTCGCCGCTACGCTTGAGCCGGCTGTCGTCGTAGGCAAAGTCCATGCGATCGGCGGGCGCTTGCAGCAACGTGCCGTCGCGACGGGCCAACCGCACGCTTTCGATGAGGTCGCCAATGTTCGTGCTCTTCCAGTGGGCGTTGCCGAACACCGCTCCGCCGACGGTGCCCGGCGTGCCGGCCCACGCTTCGAGGCCGGCGTAACCGCGATTGATGGTCCAGCGCACCAGGCCGTTGATCGTGACGGCGGCGTCGGCGCGAACCAGCTGATCGCCCACTGGGTGGACCTCGCCGCCACGGGGCCGAATCACCAGGCCGCGGATGCCGCGGTCGCCGATCAAGACGTTCGACCCGCCGCCGAGCATCGTGACCGGAGCGCCGTGCGCGTGAGCGGCCTTCAGCGCGGTGACGATCTCGTCGCCGGAGTGCGTTTCGATCAACAGGTCGGCCGGGCCGCCGACCTTGAATGTCGTCAAGGGCGCGAGCGGCGCGTTGGCCGCGACGCGATCGGCGCCGAATGCAGCCGTCAAGGCCGCGGCGAGATCGTTCATGACACGTCTTTCAAGGCGGAATACCGCAGCAGCTGGCGTTCGCGCGCGATCAACGCGCCGACCGCTTCTTGCCGCGTGCACGTCACGAACTCGAGGAAGTCGCCGGGCGCGAGTTGCCCGGCCAGCGGCAGGTCCGCCGAAATGACGTGGCCGATCTTCGGATAGCCGCCGGCGGTCTGGCGATCCGCCATCAACAGGATCGGCTCGCCCGCCCCGGGCACCTGGATCGCGCCCATGCAGACCGGCTCCGAGATCAGCTCGTGCGGCCGCATTCGCAGCAGCGGCGGGCCTTCGAGGCGGTATCCCATGCGATTCGACCGGGGCGAAATGCGAAAGCCCACGCCCGACACGGCGCGAAGCGCATCGGCATGGAACCAGTCGGCCTGCGGCCCCGGCATGACGCGCACACGGGCGCGGCCGTTGGTTGGCAGCGTCAGGCCCACGGCCTTCCGGGTCGCGCCGGCGTGGGTCGAGGCGACAATCGACAATCGATCGCCGGCCACGAGCGCGCGGCCGCCGTGGCCGCCCATGGCGCTGACCAGATCCGTGGCGCGGCTGCCGAGAATCACCGGGGCCTGCACGCCGCCGGCCACGCCGATATAGGCACGCGCGCCCTGGATCCGCCTGCCGAAACGCACGCGCTGCCCGGCGGTCACGCGGAACGACGCCGCCATCGGCACCGGACAATCGTCGCACCAGACATCGAAATGCGCACCCGCAATCGCCATCGTGGTGTCGGTGTCGATCTCGATCTCGGGGCCGATCAGCGTGACCTCGAGCGTCGCTGCGCCGGGGTCGTTGGCCACGAGCTGGTTCGCCAGCCGATGCGAGAACGCATCCATCGGGCCGGCGACGGGAACGCCGGCCGCCTGGTGTCCGAACCGCCCAAGATCCTGCACCGTCGTGAGCAGGCCCGGCTTGATCACGAGCATCGCGGCGGGTGTCATGCGGCACCCTCGGGAAGCGGCACGAACCGAACGAAGTCACCAGGCGCAACCAGGTTGGGGGGGGTCCGCTCCGCATCGAACATCGTGGTGCTGGTGCGGCCGATCAAATGCCATCCACCCGGGCTTTCGATCGGATACACCCCCGTCTGTTCGCCGGCAATGCCGACCGACCCGGCCGGCACGCGCTCTCGCGGCACGCGATGGCGGGCGATCGCGATCGACGAGTCGACACGCCCCATGTACGCGAAGCCCGGCACAAAGCCCAGCATGTAAACGCGGTAGGTCCGGCCGCTGTGCCGCGCGATTACTTCATCGGGGGAGCAGCCGGCGTGTGCCGCCACCGCGTCGAGGTCCGGCCCCCACGGCCCTCCATACCGCACGCCGATTTCGATCGCGGCGCGATCGGGAAGCTGATCGATGGCGCCGAGGTTGCGCGCTTCCTCTTCGATTGCCTGCTCGAGCGCCGACAGGTCGGTCTGCAGCGGATTGAAATGGATGCCGATGGTGCAGTACCCGGGTGCGACGTCCTGGACCCCGGACGCGCGGCGATCCCGAATGCGGGCGGCGAGCGCGATCACCCGCTCGTTGACCAGAGGATCGATCACCGCCTCGAACTCGACGAGCAGCATCGCATCACCGCACGGACGGATTCGCATCTATCGCAGCGTATCAACGAAACCGCAAGGAAACACTACAGCGCGCTCAACAGCTTGTGATGAATGCCGCCGAACCCGCCGTTGGACATGATCACGACGAGGTCGCCGTCGCGCGCGCCGGCGGCGACGTCTTCGACAATCGCCTCCACGCTCGGCAGGTGGCGGGCGTCGACGTGGCGGGCGCGAAGATCGGAAACGAGCTGGCTCTCGGACAAACGCTCGTCCGCCGGCAGCGACGACCGGAACACCGACGCGATCACGACCTGGTCGGCGCCGGCAAACGCGCGCGCAAAGTCGTCCTGAAAGACGCGCCGGCACGACGATGCCGAGCGCGGCTCGAAGACGGCCCAGATGCGCTTGCCTGGTGAGGCGCGCCGGACCGCGCGCAGCGTTTCCTCCACCGCGGTTGGATGATGGGCGAAATCGTCGTAGACGGTCACGCCGCGCGCCTGACCCACGACCTCCAGCCGCCTTTTCACGCCCTTGAATTGCGCCAGGCCTGCTCTGAGGGCGTCGATCGCGAGCCCGAGGTCAGCCCCAATGGCCAGGGCGGCGAGCGCGTTGCGGACGTTGTGATCGCCCAGCAGCGGCATCGTGAAGACACCGTGATTCGTCGCGCCTTGCATCACGTTGAACGTGGTGTGCGACGCCGTCGATTGCACATCCACTGCGCGCCAATCGGCGCCGGCCGACAACCCGAACGTCTGCACGCGGCTGCGAGCCAGCGGCACCAGCGCCGCCGCATCGGGACTGTCGGCGCCGAGCAGGGTGAGTCCCGACTGTGGCACCAGGTTCACCAGCCGCCGGAACGCCAGGCGCACGGCATCGAGGTCCGGATAGATGTCTGCATGATCGAACTCGATGTTGTTGACGACGGCGATGTCGGGCAGGTACTTCAGGAACTTGGCGGTCTTGTCGAAGTACGCGCTGTCGTACTCGTCGCCTTCGATCACAAACGCGGCGCCCTTCCCCACCCGGTAACTCGCGCCGCCGGCGCCAAAGTTGCGCGCGATGCCGCCGACCAGCACCGTGGGATCCGCACCGGCCGCGGTCAGCAGCCACCCGGCCAGCGACGTGGTGGTCGTTTTGCCATGCGTGCCGGCAATGACGATCGAATGCGCGTTCCACAGCCACGTGTCGCGAATGGCCTCAGGCAGCGAGGTGTAACGCAGGTTGCGATCGAGCACCGCTTCCAGCTCCGCGTTGCCCCGGGAGATGGCATTGCCCACCACGACGAGATCGATCGCGCTGCTGACATGCTCCGGCTTGTAGCCATCCATCACCGGAATGCCTTCCGCCGCCAGGAAGTCGCTCATCGGCGGATAGACATGCTCGTCGGAACCGCTGACCTCGAAGCCCTTGTGCTTCAACAATGCCGCCAGGGTCGCCATGGCGGAACCGCAGATGCCGATTAGATGAACGCGCTGCACTCTTGACTAGTCTATAGCCGACGAAGGTCGAGACAGTCGAACAAGCGCGGAATGGTTAGGAGTGTAAATGCATCACACGGAATCACTGAAACTCGGAAGCATCGAATTGGGGCGTTTGTCATCGTGCTATCATCCCGGCCTCGTTGCACATGCGAGCGATCGGAACGGTGCGCACCTGTCCGTGGTAGGCCGCG
>JANOZI010000463.1:0-2376 GCA_031429375.1 Acidobacteriota bacterium
GGGCGCGAAAGCGCTCCTCGGCCAGCGGATCCTCGGTGACGAGCACGACCGTTCGGCCCGGCACATGGCGATCGACCAGGCGCTGCGGCGTGTCGATGTCGATGATGCGGCCGTGCTCGATGATCGCCACGCGGTCGCACAACCGCTCGGCCTCCTCCATCAAGTGCGTCGTCATGAACACGGTCTTGCCGCGGGCGCGGATGCCGCGCACCAGCTCCCAGATGGTGCGGCGCGACTGCGGATCGAGGCCGGTCGTCAGCTCATCGAGAAACACCACGTGCGGGTCGTTGACGAGCGCCAGCGCGATGAACAGCCGCTGCTGTTGCCCGCCCGACAGCGTCATGAACCAGGCGTTGCGCTTGTCGGCGAGGCCGAGCTGCTCGAGCAGCACGTCGCCGTCCTTGACCGGTTTCCTGTAGAGCGTCGCCCACAAATGCACCGCCTCCCAGACCTTGATGCGCTTCTGGAGGTGCGCCTGCTGAAGCTGCACGCCGATGCGCTCCTGCAGCTGATACACGTCGCGGAACGGATCGAGACCGAGCACCGTGATCGTGCCGCGATCCGGTTTCCGCAACCCCTCGACGCATTCCATCGTCGTGGTCTTGCCGGCGCCGTTGGGCCCGATCAGCCCGAAGATTTCGCCCTCGTGGACGTCGAACGACACCTCGTCGACCGCCACGGTGCGGCCGTACGTTTTCCGCACCCCGGCGACGCGCACTACCTCCATGCCCGCCCTGAGCGAGCGATCGCGCGCCGCAAGTGCGGGATCGCGAGTCGAAGGGTCATTTGCGCGCGATGCGATAGAGCTTCGTGGCCGTGCGCATGATCACGCTGCCGTTGGCGACGGCGGGGCTGGCCAGCGTCATCTCGCCAAGCGGGTTGCGGCCGAGCACCTTCAGCTCGGGACCCGCCTGCATCACGAAGGTGTCGCCGTCTTCGCTGACCGCGAAAATCTTTCCGTTGTACGACCACGGCGACGCCGAAAACGTTCCGGCATCGACGGCAATGCGCTGGCGGCCGTAGATTTCGCGGCCGGTCTTCGGATCGTTCGACGTCACGAAGCCGCGATCCATCAGCGTGTAATACTGATCGCCGACGACCAGCGGCGATGGGTAGGCCGAGGCCAGCGTGGGATTCGACCACGCGATGAAGGTATTGCTCCGCTCCTCGCCCTTCAGCGAGATATCGCCGGCCGCGCCGGGTTTAATCGCATAGGTGGGCCTCAGTGGATCCGGGAAGTAGCCGGAGCTGACAAACAACAGGCCGTGACTGGCAAACGGCGTGACGGCATGAATCGACGTCATGCCGGCCAGCTCCCACAACAGCTTGCCGTTGGTGTCGTACGAGCGGACCTTCTTGCTGCCGGTCGTGACGATCTCGGTGCGCAGCTCGTTCTGCCACACGAACGGCGTCGACCAGTTCGAGCCTTCGCCCTCGCGTTCGGTGCGCCACAGCTCGGTGCCGGTGCGCGCGTCGAACGCGGCAACGAACGATCGCTCGTCGTTGTCGTTGACGATGTAGAGGCGGCCGTCGTGCAGGACCGGCGACGCGGCGGTGCCCCATCCCATGCGCATCTTCGGCGCGGGCAACGGCTTGGACCACACCGGCTTGCCATCGAGGCCGAAGGCGAAGAGTCCGAGGGTGCCGACGTAGACGTAGACGCGCTCGCCGTCGGTCACCGGCGTCTCGGAGGCATACGAGTTTTTCTGATGCGTGGACTGTTGAGGCACGGTCGCATGGACGGCGCGCTCCCAGCGGATCTTGCCGGTCTCGAAGTCCACGTCGTAGAGCACCCAGCGGTGCTCGGCGGCCGGCTTGGTGATGTCGGCGCCGGTCATCGGCCCGCCGAGCGAGCGCGCGAGATAGGTGCCGACCGCGTTCGGTGTGGGGTTGGGTTGCTCGGAATTGACCGCCGTGAGCACGAAGACGTGGTTGCCCCACACGACGGGCGAGCTCCAACTGCGGCCGGGCACGTCGATCGCCCACGCGATGTTTTCGGTGGCGCTCCACCGGTCCGGCAGCCGCGGGTCATCGGCGGCGACGCCCGCCCGGTTGCCGCGGAACTGCGGCCAGTTCTCCACCTTGGTCTCCACCCCACCACGCGAAGTCCGCGTGGCGGGGGCCCCGGGCTCCACCCCACCACGCGAAGTCCGCGTGGCGGGGGCCCCGGTCTGGGCGCCCCCCGCCGCGGGACTGAGCATACCCAACAAGACGATCAGCACGGTCGTGACGCGTTGCATGAATCTTCCGATCGAGGACGGTGGTTGCCGCGCGGTCGAAGCCTATCACGTGCGTGTGCGATAAGATTCGCGCGGCATGGGCAGCGGCGGCAGCTTCGGCGACACCACGACCGTCCGCGAGGGACACCGGATCGAC
>JANOZI010000464.1:0-3273 GCA_031429375.1 Acidobacteriota bacterium
CAGCACAAGGGCAGCATGTCGATGGTGGTGCACCAGCTGATGGGCGGCCTGCGCGCCGGCATGGGCTACTGCGGCGCGCCGACCATTCCCGACCTGCAGCGTGATGCCGAGATCATCCGCATCACCAACGCCGGCTTCCGCGAAAGCCACGTCCACGACGTCACCATTACCAAAGAAGCTCCAAACTACCGCGTGGAATAGGACTCGGGCGCTTCGCGCCCTCGTAGGAGTCGCTCGCTTCCACCTTCGCCAAGGCTACGGTGGACAAGTCGCTCGCTCCTGGGATTCGTGGCCTTCCGCCTTCGCGCCAGGCGCTTCGGCGGGACAAGCCGGCCAACTCGTAGGACTCGCCGCTTCGCGGCTCGTAGGTGAAATGCATGTCCAAGCGATCGATTCTCACACTCACGTTCATCGCGTTTTCTTCCGCAGCGTACAGTCAGCCTTCAACACTGACGGTTCTCAGTTCCAACGCCACCAAGGCGGTGGTCGAAGAGCTCGGGCCGCAGTTCGAGAAAGCCACCAGGCAACGAGTCGTCTTCAAGTTCGGCAACTCGGCGGAGCTCAAGGCCCGCATCGAGCAGGGCGAGGCGTTTGACGTTGCGATTCTCACGGCCCCGCTCGTCGGCGAGCTCGTGTCGCTCGGCAAGTTGTCGGCGGTGACGCGAACGGATGTGGCGCGGGCCGGGGCGGGCATGGCGGTGCATGCGCAAGCCACCAAGCCCGACATCAGCACGCCCGACGCGCTCAAGGGCGCGCTCGTCAACGCCAGGTCGATTGCCTACGTCGGCCAGGGCGCCACGGCGGTGATCATGCGATCGATCTTCGAGAAGTTCGGGCTGACCGAAGCCATGAATGCGAAGACCAAGCTGGTCCCGAGCGCCGCGCATGCCGTGGCGGCGAAGGAGGCCGAGCTCGGGTTCACGCAAATCAGCGAGATCCTGAACGTTCCCGGGGCGGTGCTGGCGGGGCCGCTGCCGCCCGGGCTGCAGGTCTACACGACGTTCCAGGCGGCGCGCAGCGCGGCCACCGCTTCGGCGGAGGCCGCGTCCTTCATCAAGTTCCTGACTACGCCGTCGGCAGCCGCGGTGATCAAGACTAAGGGCATGGAACCCTTCGATTCGCGGACCTCCGGCTCTGCCGGAGCTCCGCTCCCTCAGGACAGGCCCCAGTCAGAAGACCGACTGCCGCCATTGACCGACGCGCAATTGACGCCGGCGCAACGACAGGCGGTCGCCGATTTCAAGACCGCGCGCGGCGTCGAGATCAGCGGGCCGTTCTATCCGCTGCTGCGCAGCCCCGAGCTGATGACGCGCGCCCGCGCGATGGGCGATTACCTGCGCTACAAGAGCGCGCTGCCGCCGCGGTTGAGCGAGTTCGTGATCCTGATGACGGCGCGCGAGTGGACGCAGCAGTACGAATGGAACGCGCATTACCAGATCGCGCTGAAGGCGGGCGTCAGCGCGGAGGTCGCCAACGCCATCGGCGAAGGGCGCCGGCCGGCGGCGATGTCGGAGGAGGAAACGATCCTCTACGACTTCTGCCAGGAGCTGCATCACAACAAGAACGTGAGCGACGCGACCTATGCGCGCGCGGTCGCGAAGTTTGGCGAGCCTGCCGTGGTCGATACGGTCGGCATCAGCGGTTATTACACGCTGCTCGCGATGATCCTGAATACGGCGCGCACTCCAGCTGGACCGTCTCCCGCTCCTACGCTGCGTCCGATTCCACGCTGAGGGCCGCGCCCGTTCGGCCGGCCCGCGTGTTAAGATCGGCCCTTCTCACAATTTAACGATGAACACCATCAGGAGAGGGCTACTTCTCTGCCTCCTGCTCGCTGCCACTGCGGGCTGCGACAGGGTCACGAAGCATCTGGCTGTCACGACGCTGGCCGGGTCGCCGAGCCTGTCGTTCCTCGCCGGCACGCTACGGCTCGATTACCACGAGAACCACGGCGCTTTCCTCGGCGTCGGCTCGACGTGGCGGCCCGAGCTTCGATCGGGATTCTTCCTGATCGGCAACGCCTTTTTCCTCCTGGCCACTGCGGTCGTGGCGATCCGCTTCCGGTGGTCGCGGCTGGCAAAGGTGGGACTCCTGCTGTTCCTCTCGGGCGGCGCGTCGAACCTGATCGATCGGTTCGCCTTCGGCAGCGTGATCGACTTCCTGAACGTCGGGCTCGGCCCGTTCCGCACCGGCATCTTCAACGTCGCCGACATTGCGATCATGGCCGGCGTGGCACTACTGCTCTTCGAAGGCTACCGCGCGCGGAACGCACCAACACCATCTCGCTGACGCAAGTATTTTGTAGGGCACCCCTTTATGGGGTGCCTTAGCGTGACGCTCCTGAACTTCTTACACGGGCCCCATGTCGATCCGTCATAGCTGACACGCGTTCGGCCTGAAACTCCTCGAAATCCCTCGCAAAAACAAGTTTACCCCGGGGCATACCTTATGCACCAGCTGCGGGTAGAGCCCCGTTATGTTGCGCGTGCCTATCGCCCTGGGTTTGATCGCCACCGCCGGATGCCGCCAACCCGCGCCTCCGCCGGCGGCGGTTGAACTGCGACCCGCGCTTGCGGCGGTGCGTGCCGAGACCGTGCGGCCACCACGCGTGCCGGGCGGCGATGACGGCAAACGCGGTAGCCCGGTGCGACGGGCGCCACTCACCTGGTGCGCGGCGCCGCGGCCCGACGATCCGTTGCTGCTCGACGCGCTCGAGCTCGGTACCATCACCGACAACGACGGCAGCGCGCTCGACGACCTGCGCGTGATGCATCGCATTCCGCTGACACCGCCCGATCAGATCGCCCTCGTCTCGGACGAGGCCGGCTGCGAACGCGCGGCGCGGGCCTACGACGCCGCCATCTCGATCTATCGCAGCAGCGGACGGGCCGAACACATCGAGCCGGTTCATGTCGTTGCACTCGGTCCGCTGTATCTCGTCGAGTCGGCGGGCGATCGCCGCCAAGGCTACGAAGTGAAGTTGTTCGACCGCGGCTGGCGCCACCGCCGCGGCGGGTTCGGCGTGGAGTTCTGATCCGCCCGTTGCCGCCATGTCCTTCCTCTCCAGAGTCCTCGTCGTCGTCGGTCTGTCGTTCGTGATGACGCTCATCCTGATGGTGATCCTGTGGGAGACCGAACGCCCTGCGCCCGTCCACGCCGTCCAGACGGCGCCGCTCGATCTGCTCGCGAAGCCGGAGCCACGGATTCAGCGGGCTACCGACGTGCGAACCGCGTCGAATAAGCCCTCACGCGACGCGGACGGCATCGAGTGGA
>JANOZI010000465.1:0-2064 GCA_031429375.1 Acidobacteriota bacterium
GCCAGCAACTCGAAGTACTCGCTGCTCGGCGGGCTGCGCAGCTCAGCGCAGATGATCAGCTACGAGCTGGCCTACGGCATGTCGCTCGCGACGGTCGTGATGATGGCCGACACGATGTCGCTGAAAGAGATCGTCGGCCAGCAATCGGGCTACTGGTTCAACGTCATCCCGCGTTGGTACATCTTTCCGCAGTTCCTCGGCTTCTTCGTGTTCGCATGCGCCGGCATCGCTGAGACCAATCGCGCGCCGTTCGACTTTCCTGAAGCGGAGCAGGAGCTGGTTGCCGGATATCACACCGAGTACAGCTCGATGCGCTTCGCGATGTTCTTCATGGCGGAATACATCAACATGGTGACCGTTTCGGCGGTGGCCGTGAACCTGTTCCTCGGCGGCTGGCATGGGCCGTTCATTCCGGTGGAGTACGGCTGGATCTGGTTCGTGATCAAGCTGGCGTTCCTGTTGTTCTGTTACTTGTGGCTGCGCTGGACGCTGCCGCGCTTCCGGTACGACCAGCTGATGTCGTTCGGATGGAAGGTGCTGCTGCCGCTGGCCACCGTGAACTTGCTGCTGACGGCGGCGGGGATTCTGTACTTCAATGTCTAGCGACATGTTCACCACCGACGCCCTGCTGTTCTACGCGTTTGCCGGGGCCGCGCTGCTGGGCGCGCTGCTGGTGGTGTCGCAGAAAAACCCCGTCTACAGCGTGCTGGCGCTGATCGCGTCGTTCTTCGGCCTGTCGGGCCTCTACGTGCTGCTCGAGGCGCCGTTTGTCGCGGTGGTGCAGATCATCATCTACGCCGGCGCCATCATGGTGCTGTTCCTGTTTACCGTGATGCTGCTGAACGTGCCGCGCGAAGACGCGGCGGAGTGGGACAAGGCGCATCCGCTGTATCGGCCCGGCGCGGTGCGCATCGGCGCCGTGCTGGCATTGCTGATGGCGCTGCAGCTGGGCTGGGCGCTATCGAGAACGCCCGGCCTCTCGGCCGGCGTGGCTGACGATCGCCCCGCCGCTTCGTCGGTGTCGGACCTGGGCGTGGTGCTCTTCAGCGGCGCCGGCGATGGCTCCACCGGTTACATGTTCGCGTTCGAAGTGACCTCGATCCTCATCATCATCGCGATGGTCGGCGCCGTCGTGATCGCGCGCAAGAGGGAGGACTGACCGTGCCGATTGGCCACTACCTGGTACTGTCGGGCCTGCTGTTCTGCATCGGCGCGGTCGGCGTGTTCCTGCGCAAGAACCTGATCACGATGCTGCTGTCGGTCGAGATCATGCTGAATGCCGTCAACCTGACGTTCGTCGCGTTCGGCCGCCAGTTCGGCACGGTTGATGGCCAGCTCCTCACGTTCTTCGTGATGACGGTCGCGGCGGCCGAAGCCGCGGTCGGCCTGGCGCTGGTGATCGCGCTGTTCCGCAACCGCGAATCGCTCAACCCCGAAGCGAACACGACGCTCAAATGGTGATCCGTTGCTCGCGCTGATTCCGCTGATTCCGTTCGCCGGTTTCCTCGTCAACGCGACGCTGGGGAAGCGGCTGCCCAAGGCCGTGTCGGGCGGCGTGGCCGTGCTGGTGATGGTGATCGTGTTTGCGATCGCCGCCCTGCAGGTGTGGGCGCTGGCCCACATGCCGGCCGAGTCGCGGCAAGTCAACCAGACGCTCTTCACCTGGTTCACCTCGGCGGACCTGTCGATCGACCTGACGCTGCGCCTCGACGCGCTGTCGGCGGTGATGATCCTCGTCATCACCGGCATCGGCTCGCTGATCCACATCTACTCGCTGGCCTACATGCACGAAGAGACCGATCCGGAGTACGCGCGCTTCTTCGCGTACCTGAACCTGTTCTGTTTCTTCATGCTGATGCTGGTGCTCGGCTCGAACGTCCTCGTGATGTTCGTCGGCTGGGAGGGCGTGGGCCTGTGCTCGTACCTGCTGATCGGCTTCTATTACCAGAAGAAATCGGCGTCGGATGCCGCGAAGAAGGCGTTCATCGTCAACCGCATCGGCGACTTCGCGTTCATCCTCGGCACGCTGCTGATGTTCACGACGTTCGGCTCGCTCGACTTCAC
>JANOZI010000466.1:0-2110 GCA_031429375.1 Acidobacteriota bacterium
CAGTGAACTTCGCATGTGATGCTCCTCGGGCCCATCGCGGAACTAACGTTCCGCGCTACAAGCCACGAACGTTAACGGGGCGAAATCGATTCGCCGGACAACGGCAACTCGGTCAAGACAATTGGTGCAAGCACCACAAACGCCTCTTCAGGACGTGAGGGCAACGCGAGCGAGACGACCTCGAGCGGCGCCGGCGCTTCGACCGGCGCGAGGCTTCGTTCGTGATCGGCCGGAAGCGGGGCCGCGGCCGGCGTGACGCGGCGCACGGCCACACCCGCCGTCGCGATTCGCGCGTCCATACCGGGCGCCGTCGCAGGAACAACAGGAACGTCACGCGCTGCGAGTCCGGCGTCTGCCAAGGGCGGAACCGTCACTGGACCAGGCACCACGTGTTCGCGATTCCTCGTCGTCCACACCAGCGCTGCAACGATCAGCGCGGCCGCAACCGCGGCCTGCGGCGCAAGCACGCGCAACCATCCGCCGGAGCCGCTCCGCTCCGGCAGCCGGGCGACGAGTTGCTCAACCGTGGCCACGTTCGTGGCCTCGACGCTGATCATGCGCGCGGCCACTCGATCGATCGCCTGGTCCAACGGGTCGCGTGCCGGGTCGCTCATCGCGGTGCTCCGTGCCCGAGTCGATCGAGCTTGAGACGAATCAACTTCCGCGCTTCGGAGATGCGCCACTTCACCGTGCCAACCGGCGTGCCCAGCATCGTCGCGATTTCTTCGTAGCGATGATCGCCGCTGGCCGCCAGCAGGAACGGATCGCGCAGCCGCCGCGGCAACGCCCGCACCACTTGCGCGATCGCTGCCGCCAGCTCGCGCGACATCGCGAGCTCGTCGGGCCCGGCATCTGGCGCGGCATGCTCGTACGCAGGCGCCGCCGTGTCAATCGGCGACGAGCCGAATCGCTCGAACCAGGTCCGCAGCGAGCGGCGCCGGTCGAGCGCCTTGCGCCAGACAATGCGCATGAACCAGCCGCGAAAGGCGCCCGGGTCGTGGAGGGCATCGAGCCGCTGCCAGGCCGTGACGGAGGCTTCCTGGACCGCCTCGTCCGCATCGCTGATCTGGCCGACGGCGGCGAGCGCCACCCGGCGGGCCGCGGTCAGGTGGTCTTCGATCAGGCGGCCGAAGGCGGCGCGGTCGCCGGCCCGCGCAAGTGCCACGAGACGAACGACTTCCGGGCTGGCGGCGCCCTCCTGAGTGGGCGCCACCAGCATCGGAACGGTCAGCTCGGCCAACGTCACGTTCATCAGACCGTTTTTACCGGTCGGCGGTTGGAATCTTTCCGCCTCCACCGCCGGGGCGGCACTGCTTGACGGGGCGGTACTTCCTGACGGAAAACAATACTCCCGTGGACCAACCCACCATTGAGATTAGACCTGCCACCGATACCGATCTGCCGGCCCTTCGAGCCCTGCTCGAGGACTACGTGGCGTGGCTCGACGTCGATCTCACGTTCCAAGATTTCCAGAGCGAGTATCGAACTCTTCCCGGAGACTATGCGCCCCCGCGCGGCAGGCTGCTCGCGGCCTCGGTTTCAGGACGCGTGCGCGCGATGATTGCCCTCCGCCCAATCGATGAAGCCACCTGCGAGATGAAGCGCCTGTACGTCAGTCCCGATGCCCGCGGCCTGGGTCTCGGCCGCGCACTCGTATTGCGAGTTGTAAATGAAGCGCGCGCGATCGGTTACCGCGTGATCAGGCTGGATACTCTGCCGCAAATGGGCGACGCACAGTCGCTCTACTCCAGGCTCGGCTTCCGCGACATCGAGCCGTATTACGACAGCCCGATTTCAGGGACCCGGTTCATGGAAATGACGCTCTAACGCGCGCGCGTTTTGCCCTCGAGAAGTGCAATCCCCGACAAGAAGCTCCCTCCCGACCCACCTTCGCGCTAAGCGCTACGGTGGGCAAGCGAGAAGTGTCCTCCCGACCCACCTTCGCGCCAAGCGCTACGGTGGGCAAGCAAGAAGCGCCCGCCGGTCAGCGATAGAATGAGATATTGACCATCCGCCTCAGCCGCGCCGCTCTTGCCGCTTTCGTGGCGCTCTGCGCAACATCATCGTTATTCCTGTCGGCCCAGGCGCCGAGCCTGACTGTCCTGTCTCG
>JANOZI010000467.1:0-1677 GCA_031429375.1 Acidobacteriota bacterium
TCACGCCAAGCGGGACCAGTCGTTCGTCGACGCAATTTCTGCCTGGGATGAAGGATGAACCGTGGCGAAATCTGGACCGTCGCGGGTGGCGCGGCCTACACCGGCAAGCCGCGGCCCGCCGTGATCGTCCAGGACGATCGATTCGACGCGAACGATTCGATCGTCGTGTGCCCCTTGACCACCGATCCCACGCAGGCACCGATCTTCAGGCTTTCCGTCCGGCCCGGTGCTCAGAGTGGACTGCATGCACCATGCCGGATGATGGTGGACAAGCTGACGGCCGTGCCGAGAAGACGCCTCGGAAGGCTGGTCGGCTCACTGGCCTCCGATGAAGTGAAAGCGCTCAACCGCGCCATCTTCGTATTCTTGGGTCTGGCGGAAACGGAAGCGTCGCAAGATTAGCTTCACGCCGCGGCCCCGCAGCCCTTCCAACCGCCTCAGCCACGCACCTATCTGGTTCCAATTCACGAAGGTCGAAGCCTATTGCCTCGCCGCAGCCATAATCTTCAGATCGATGACCCTCCTGGCCGCGTCGATCGCCGGTTCCAGCGTCAGCCGTCGAGCCGGAGTGCCGTTCTCCTTCCGGAACTGCTGGATGAACGAGTCGTCGTAGAGGTCCCCCGCTTTGAGCGTCCACTTCTTGCGAAGCGCGTCGGCATCCGGGTCGCCCAAGCCTGTTATGGTGAGCTCGCCCAGACGAAACTGCGGGCCCTCCTCGACCGTCACCTCCAGCACCAGCCGGCGTGTCGCCTCGTCCGGCTTCGGCGTCATCGTGGATCGCTGCTGCATGTAGCCGAGATGGCGATAGGCGCCACGGACCTGGCGCAGGCCGGTTTCGATCGTCGTCACGTCCGCCACGTCGCCAGGCTTCAGGCCAAGCGCGGCGTCCAGCTCTTTCGTGGTGATCGCTGAGACGCCTCGCCACTCCGCGCGATCCCACAGGTATGGGGCGCCTTCGTCGACGCGAAGCGTGACGCTCACGCCGGCACACGCCTCCGGTGCCGTCCCGAGCGTCGCGATCGGGTCGCGGAACTCGGCCCGCCAGTAGCCGCGCTGCTGGTACATCGTCCGCAGCGTGCCGTTGGCGAGCTCCGTCAGATACAGCCGCGAGTAGTCGCGGCGCGTGAGCTCCGCGGCCGCCTCGACGAGCTGGCTCTCGGGAATCACCGACGCGCCGGTCACGCGCAGCGCGCAGACACCCAGGCCGGTGCCTTTCACGCTGAACAGATACTGGCTCTTACCGGTCGTCTGGCTGTTGTGGAGCGCGAACTCGACCCGGCCTCGGATGTGGCGTTCGTCGAGGAGGTGCTGCAGCACGCCCGTCATGAACGACGTCACTTCCGAGTTGACCGGCAGCGTGCCGTCGAACGTCGGCACGTCCTGCTTGACGGCGGCGAGCAGTTCCTCATCCCGCAGCCAGACGAAGTTATCGAAGACGACGGGCATCGACCACGGCGGCTCCTCGATGTCGAACGTGACGTCCAGGCGGTTGCCGGACGTGGCGTAGCGATATTTCAGGCTCGCAAAGAGCCCGGTGGACGACATCTGCTTCACGGTGTTGTCGAGATCAGACGGCCTGACCGGCTGGCCCGCTTTGAGGGCGCTCAGTCTCATGACCTCGGCCGGGGGATAACGGCTCACCCCGGTGACCGACACGGCGCCGAGTTGAAACTCGGC
>JANOZI010000468.1:0-6247 GCA_031429375.1 Acidobacteriota bacterium
CTCGACCAGCCGCATCATGTTCAGGTCCATGAACCCGTTCACGTTCCCGCCCGTCCGCATCGTCGTCACGCCGCCCGCGAGGTAGAGTCGCGAGAAACTCTCACCGAGCTGCCCGTAGACGCCGGGACCATTCGGGTAATAAAAGTGCTCGTGCACCATCACGAGGCCGGGGATCACGCTCTTGCCGGTGAGGTCGATCACCGTCGCGCCCGCCGGAGCCGCGACGCTCGCGGACGGTCCCGACGCCGCGATGTTGCCGTCGCGGATGATCAGTGTCTGATCTTCACGAGCGGCCGCGCCGGTGCCGTCGATCACGCGCGCGTGAGTGAGCGCGACGACTGGCGCATCAACCGAGACGTACGCCTTCACGGCGTTCGACAGGGTAGGGCGAGTTTGTGCGGCGATCGATACCAGGCCGACCGCCCAAAGAGCCGCGATTAGTGCCCGGACGTAGTGTGGTGCAAGCGCCATCTGGAGACGCCGGAATGATACAGCGTCCTTGTCCGGGGCGGACCCGTCCGCCCTGAGGCCTGGGCCGTATAATCACGGCACGGTTGACGATGCGCGGCAGCGACTTCGATGAACTCGGTTTCTTTCGGGCCCTCAGCACCGGCGGCGCCCGGGCGCTCCTGATCGGACGCCGCGCGCTCGTCGTGCTCGGCCTGCCAGTGCTGACCGCCGACTACGACTTTTGGCTCCACTTCGACGATGCGGAGCGCTTCAATGCATCGGTCTCGGCCTTCGACCTGGTGCCGACCCATTCCCCGGCGGCGGCGAGGCAGCGAGGGCGGTATGCACTCGAGAATGATGAGCACATCGACGTGATCCTCGCTCGGTCGGTACCCACCGTCGACGGCGCGACCGCGGTCTTCGACGACATCTGGACGCGCCGGCAGGCGATCTCGCTGGCCGCAGGCATCGACATCGTCTTGCCCTCGCTGGCGGACCTCATTGTCACCAAGCGTTTCGCATCGCGACCAAAGGACCTGGAAGACATTCGACTGCTGGAGATTCTGAGGCAGGAGAAGGGCCAATGAGCCCGCCAACCCCGGAGCTTCGTCGCAGGCTTCTGGCCGAGGCTGATCGACAGCTCTCGCCAACCGAGGCACAAGCCTATCTCGATGCTCCCATCTCGGGCGCCGAGCGAGAGGACGTCCTGGCACTGCGGCGCTGGTTCACCGCGCGCTATCCGACCGCCGCCGAACGCCTGGCCTACGTGCGACGTGCGTACTCTCGGTGGACCGGCCACGGCTCGAGTGCGAACAACGGCGAAGGCCCGCCGCTTGACGTGGACTAGCGCACGCGCTCGACGAAGCCGTCGCCGACGTACATGCGGACGACGCGCCCGCCCTCTTCGACGAAGCGGACGATCTCGCCGACCGGCCCTCCGCCCACGGCCGCAACATAACGGAACTGGCCGTTCCCGATCGGCTCGAGCCGGATTGGATTATCCAGGTTTGCGGCGTTCGGCGTGATGATGACGAGGCGCTTGTTCAACTCCACGACTTGCGATTCTCCGCCACGGCCTCGATAGAGACCGGCAAACCGCGACCACGCCGGATCCCACGTCGTCGTCATCGCCGGCGGCGCGGCGGCCTTGGCCACGGCCTCGCCCACGGTGTTCATCAGCTGCGTGGCGATGGCGCCGGGGTTCGAGTCGTCGGCGTTGGTCAGCACAATCACGCCGACTTTGCCATCAAGCTGCATCAGCGTGTTGGTCTGATACCCGGGGTAACTGCCGCCGTGCGACACATAGACCTTGTCGCGCTCGCGGCGGACTGCAAAGCCAATCGCGTTGCCCTGCGTCCAGTTGTTCTCCAGCACGCGCACGCGATGCATCTCGCGCAAGGAACCGGTGCTGAGGATCTGGGGCCCACCCATTCGGCCGGTTCGGAACTGGGCGGATACGAACTTCGCCATGTCTTCCACCGTGGACGTGATGCCGGTCGCGGCCGCCATCCCGCGCGCATCGATAAAGCGGTTCACGGCGCGCGTGCCGTCCGGCATCAGCCGACCGTAGCCCACCGCGAGCCCGTTCGCGTCCTGATCGACGCTGGACGAGGTCATGCCGAGCGGCTGATAGATGTGCTGCTGCACGTAGTCGGCCCACTTCTGTCCGCTCACCGCCTCGATCACCAGGCCGGCGACCGAGAACGCGAGGTTCGAATACTTCCACCGCACCCCAGGCGAAAACGGCGCCTGGCGTTCGGACATGAGCGCGCGCAGCTGCTCGCTCGTCGGGAATTCAGACGTCGTCCAATGATCGCCCGCTTCGCGCGGCAACCCCGAGCTGTGCGTGAGCAGCTCCTCGATGGTGATCGGCGGATCGTCGGACTCCGCGGTCTTCACCTGGAACCAGGGCAGGTATTTCGAGACGGGATCATCGAGCCTCAGCTTGCCCTGCTCGCGCAACTGCATGATGGCCGTTGCGGTAAACAGCTTGCTGTGCGAGGCCATGCGGAATTTGGTCTGGGGCGTCATCGGCACCTGCTTGCCGGTGTCGGCAAAGCCGAAGCCGGTCGCCCAGATCAGATCCTGGTCGGCCACCACGCCGACCGCGATGCCGGGGAGGTGGCGATACAGCAGTTGCCCCTCGACCCACGCGATGAACAGCCGTTCTGCCCCAGCTACGTCGGCGTCGTGTGCGAGGCCCTGCGGCGCGGCCGCCGGTTGCGCATCAAGTGTCGAGCCGGGCGCGGCCATCACGAGCGCGCAGAGCAGAGTGCTCATCACGATCAAACGCTTGAGAAGTGACAACGACATTCTCGATCCTCCATGAACACGCCGTTCGTGAAGTAGAGGCGGGTCTTTAGACCCGCCTGACGCGGCAAGCCGCCGTGGGTTCACGGTTTCAAGGTTCAAGGTTCAAGGTTCAGGGTTCAGGGTTCAGGGTTCTTTAGGTTCAGGACTACCGTTCAACCATTCTCGTGGCTGCGGGGGCAGGCTTGAAGAGCGCGAGGTCGATCGCGTCGGCCATCGCCTTGTAGCCGGCGTCACTGGGGTGCAGGTGATCGCCTGACTCGTACTGTGGCAGGAAGCGCGCCGGGTGGCCCGGGTCACGAGTCGCCCGGTCGAAATCGATCACGCCATCGTAGGCCCCGCTCGTGCGGATCCACTGGTTCAGCGCCTGGCGTTTGGCTTCGCCGGCCGCCGTGAAATAGTTCGCCCCTTCAAACGGCGTCAACGTGGCGCCGAAGATCCTGATCCCGCGCGTATGCGCCCGCTCGATCAGTTGCTTGTGGGCCGCGATCAGATCCTCGGCGGTGGGTGTCGGATTGTCGCGGGCGTTGCCGATGTCGTTGATGCCCTCGAGGACGATGACGTGCGTCACACCCGTCTGCTCCAGCACATCCCGATCGAACCGCGCCACGACGTTGATGCCGGAGGTGAATGCGCCCTCGCTCAGCACCCGGTTCCCGCCAATGCCCGCGTTCAGCACGGCCATCGGCGAGGGCCCGCCCAGCAGACGCTGGGCCAGGTGATTCGGGTAGCGATTGTTGGTGTCGGCCGTCGAGCGTGAACCGGCCGTGATCGAGTCCCCCACAGCGACGACCACACCCACTGATTGCGGCGCCATGACCTCGACTCGCGAAACGAGGAACCAGCTTGGCGTGGTGGCGACAACCGGGAAGGCCGGTGTTCCGGCGTGATTGCCGGTTTCCGAGACGTAACTGGTCTGCAGCGCTCCGCCAAAGTACGTCACCGGCGATGGCGCGTTGGTGTTGCCCGGCACGTAGAGATCGATCGCCAGGTCGCTCATCGACGAAATCGTCAGGTCAACCGGATCGCTGAACATCGCCGCGCCCGCCGGAATCGTCATCGTCGGGCGGCCACTGAACGTGAGCGCGCGGTCAGACGCGGGCACGATGGCCGCGCCCTTATCGCGCACGGCGATATGCGCCGCGCCGATGGTAAGCGGACTGGTGCCAAACGCGTTGCTCAGTACCACCCGCACGCGGCGGCCGCCGATGCTGGTGTGCACGATCTGCCTGAGTGTCTGGTTGTTGAAGTGCATGAACGGCGCCGGCGCCGGCGGTGCCGTGGGCGCTTGCGGGGCCTGGGCCGGAGGCAGTGCAGCGGATGCGGCCGGGGGCGGCGGTGCCTGCGGGCGTGCCACGTTTGCCGCCATCCACGTCCCGACCCAGTGCTCACCCTGTTGCGCATCCGACGGATGCACCGTCAGCAGGATCGCGCCGAGCATGACGGCCGCGAGGCCGTTCCAACCGAGGCGTCCAGGCGATCGACGGATTGCACGCGTCATCTCAAACTCCCTTCAGGACCACATTGTCGCGACGTCGGTGGATTCTATCGCGGGGACGGAGGGATGATTGGGGCCAGGCCCCAGAAATCACACTTTTCAAGGGCGATGAAACCGACGGGAGTGTGATTTCGGGGGCCTGGCCCCAATCATCCCAATCATCCGGCCCCAATCATCCCTTCAGCAATTCAGCCGTCCGGCGGTTGTATAGTTGCCTCGATGCGCCCACGAGTCCTGCGGGTGAGCCTGGCCATGTTGGGGGCGGTGTGGGCGGCGGCGTTCCTGGGTGCCCAGGCCGGGGCCCCCGCCACGCGGACTTTGCGTGGTGGGGTGGAGGGGCCTGCCACGACGCCCCCAGCGCAACCGGCCCCGGTCAGCTTCGCCAAAGACATCTTCCCCGTGCTGGAGGCGAATTGCCTCACGTGCCACGGCGCCACCATGCAGTTGGCCAAGCTGGATCTGCGAACGCGCGAGAGCGCGCTCGCCGGCGGCGCTCATGGTCCGGCGATCGTTCCGGGCAACGCGGAGCAGAGCCGGCTATTCCGCAGGATCGCCGGTATCGAATCGCCCGCCATGCCGATGAGCGGCGATCCGCTGAGTCCCGCCCAGGTCGCCGCGATCAAGGCCTGGCTCGATCAGGGCGCCGCGTGGGAAGCCACGACAGCGGCTGCGACCCCGGCAAGCGCAGGCGGGACTAAAGTCTCGCCTCTACTCGCGCTCGAGCGAATGGACATTACGCCCGAGCAGCGCAATTACTGGGCGTTCAAGTTGCCGGTGCAAGAGCCGTTGCCAGTTGTCGCGCATAAAGATCTCACTAACCCGATCGATCGCTTCCTCGAGAAGACGCGCGTCGAGCGCGGTCTGAAAGCGGCACCCCGCGCCTCCAGGCTGACGCTCGTGCGCCGTGCCTACCTCGATTTGCTTGGGCTGCCGCCGACGCCGGCGCAGGTTGACGAGTTCATCGCGGACCAGACCCCTCAGGCCTGGGAACGCCTGATCGACAAACTGCTCGCGTCGCCTCACTACGGCGAGCGCTACGGCCGCCATTGGCTCGATGTCGCGCGCTATGCCGACTCGGGTGGTTTCGAATACGACGTGCATCGGCCCAACGCGTGGCGCTATCGCGACTACGTGATCAAGTCGTTCAACGACGACAAGCCGTACAACCAGTTCCTCGTCGAACAACTGGCGGGCGACGAGATGGACTGGAAGACCGATCAGACCTTGATCGCCACCGGGTTCCTCCGCATGGGACCGCGCGTGCTGTTCCGTGAGAAAGATAATCCGGAACGGCGGTTCGACTATCTCGACGAGATCATCGGCACCATCGGCAAAGGGACGATGGGGCTGACGGTCAATTGCGCGCGGTGCCACAACCACA
The DNA here is from genome assembly GCA_031429375.1 of Acidobacteriota bacterium. Lineage (GTDB taxonomy): Bacteria > Acidobacteriota > Vicinamibacteria > Vicinamibacterales > UBA2999 > 12-FULL-67-14b. The sequence goes on from JANOZI010000468.1 coordinate 5,640, forward strand.
AGTTCGATCCGATCGCGGCCAAGGATTACTACGCGATGCAGGCGTCGCTGTTCGGCTACATCGAGACGGAGGTGCCGCTGGCGCCCCGCGCCGAAGCGGAGGCGTACCAGGCGAAGACCGACGAGATCAACGCGAAGCTCGCCGCGCTGAAGGCCGAGATCGCCGCGATCGAGAAGCCGCACCGCGACACGCTGGAGCTCGAGCAGATTCGGACGCGGTTCGCCGCGCACATCTACCGCGCGGCCGCGAAACCGGAGCGCGATCGCACGCCGGGCGAAAAGCTGCTGGCGATCCAGGTCTACGAAGCGGTCAACGTGCCCGCGGCACAGCTCGACAAGGCGATGGCTGCCGTCGAACTCGCCAGGAAGAGGGTTTTGACGGCGCGGATCAAGGCGCTCGAAGCAGAGCGGCCCGCGCGGCTGCCGATGGCCGAAATCGCGACCGACGGCGACCACCGCTTCTCGCCGCTCGGCGAGGGCGACGACACCGTCAGTTGCCCCAAGTGCAGAATTCCGCCGCCGTTTCCGGGCAGCTACCTGCACAAGGACGGCAAGTACGAAGTGCCGCCGTCGTATTTCCTGGTTCGAGGTGACCCCGAGAGCCGCGGC
>JANOZI010000469.1:0-2252 GCA_031429375.1 Acidobacteriota bacterium
ATCGGACGGCAAGACGCACACCCTTGCGGAGTCGAAGGGCAAGCAGGCGGTGGTGCTCGCGTGGTTCCCGAAAGCCTTTACCGGTGGTTGAACGGCCGAATGCAAGTCGCTCCGTGAGAGCGGCGATCTCATCCGGCAATATAACGTCGCGTACTACATGATCAGCACCGACACGCTCGAAGACAACACCAAGTTCGCGAAGATGCACGAGGCGGACTATCCCATCCTTAGCGACGTCACCAAGGAAATCGGCGCCAAGTACGGCGTGCTCGGTGCAACGGGAATGGCCAAGCGCTGGACGTTCTACATCGGACCAGACGGAAAGATCCTCCACATCGACAACGCGGTGAAGCCCGCGTCGTCTGGACCCGACATGGTGGCCAAGCTCGCCGAGTTGAATATCGCGAAGCGCAAGTAAGAAGCCAACGCGTGGCGACAAACCTTCAGGTTTGTCGCTGTCATTGGAAGGCCGGGACGTTTCACTCCCGGCCTTTCGTTTGTACGCCGAACACGTCCGGCAGAATCGCGGCGACGTCGTCGATGGTTTGGTACTCCCGCACGATGACGCCGCTGCAGCCGGCGATCATCCCGGACAGGCGCCGGCCGTCGCCGGGGCGATAGAGGCAAATCACGCGCGTGCCCCACTCGACGCATCGGCCGATCTCGTAACCCACGCCGTGGCTCGGCGTCGTGACTTCGGCCACGAGCACGTCGGCGCTGCGCAGCCAGTCGAGATCGCGATCGTGAACGAATGCGTCGCTCTGCTCTTCTCCCGACTGCGTCAGGGCGGCGTCGCCGATGTGTTCGGTGAGGACCGTGCCGTAGCCGCGGAGCAATTCAATGATTTGAAGATACAGGGCCTGGTCGGCGCGCCCGCCACGAATGGCGCCTGCAAAGTAGATTGTCATTCCGGTGGCACATAGCCAAAGTTGGCGAGTCGCTCTCCCGACATGGCGTAGGCCGACGCGGGCATGTCGTGCACGCCCGTGGCGTCGATCCATTTGTTGTAGAAGTTGAAGAGCGCGCAGACGCTGATGGCGTCGTACAACGCCTCCTCACTCCAGCCCGCCGCCTTCGCCGTGTCGATGTCTTCCCTGCCCATTCGATTCGATTCCCGGTTCATCTTGTCGATGAAGGCAAATAGCGCCTTGTCGCGATCGGAGATCGGCGCCGTTCGATAGTCGTCGAGCACCGCGTCGACCATGGCGCGATTGCCCAGCAGCGACGCCGCGACCGCGGCGTGGGAGCCGATTCAAAACGGACAGTCGTTGCGCTTCGAGGTGAACGCCGCAATCAGCTCGCGGATGCCGGGCGGCAGCGGTGACGGTCCACGCATCACGCCCTGCGTGAACTTCGACAGGTGCTCGGTCCGGTCCCACTTGTAGGCGAACAGGTGCATGATCTGCGGCACCGGGTGGCCCGCCGCGCGCATCCCGCCGATGACCTTGGCATACGGGCCGTCCGGGTCCTTCTGTTCGACCTCGCTCAGAAACATCGGTTCCATCGAGAGCTCCTCCATGACTGTTACGACTGGCCTTCGAGGCTCGGCAGCACGACCTCGCCGGGGACGACGCGGGTGAACTGGCCGCGCTGCATCAGCTCACGGCCCTTGCCGCCGCGGCCGACCACCTCGTATTTCGTCGTGCTGATCGTCTGCTCCGCCCCGCGCGAGGTTTCGACCGTCAGCAGATCGCGATCGCCGCTCGAGACGATCGCGCCAATGACCTTGTCGTCGGGAAAGTCGATCTTGATCAGGATCACGCCGCGGCCCGGGCCCGACAGGAAATTTACTTCTCCGGCCGACGTCAGCATGGCGCGGGCGGCAGCGGTCGCGGCGATGATGGTTTCTTCACCGGTCGTGATCGCGACATTCACCACTTCCGCCCCTGCGGCGATGCGCGCGTAGCGGCGGCCGGAACGGGTGCTGACCTCGACGAAGCCCTGCAGCGAGAAGCGCATCGCGTAGCCGTCGCTGGTGATCGCCACGGCGTGCACGGGCGGCACGTCGCCCTCTTTCTTGGCCTCGATTTTCTTCGCGAGGCGCGGGTCGAGGCTGAAGGCGGCCACCACGCGCTCGCCGTCCTTGAACTTGAACATCTTCTGCACCGGCTCGCCGTAACCGGTCGAGGCCGGCACGTCGACAATGCGGCTGCTGTAGGCGACGCCGAAGTTGGTGAAGAACACCATCGTGGCGCGCGTGCTGCCGGCGACCGCCGCCAGCACCGCATCGCCCTCGCGCAGGCGCGTCGTCG
>JANOZI010000470.1:0-2019 GCA_031429375.1 Acidobacteriota bacterium
TAGCGCTGTGGTTCACCGTTGCCGCAAGCGGCCGGTGGATTGGCTTCTCGTAAACGAGAAGCCAGATCTCAGATCGCAGATCTCAGATTGCAGAGTTATTGCAGATCTGAGATTCTGAAATCTGAAATCTGAGATTCTTCACTGTCCTGGTGGTTTCTTTGGTTTCTCGGTCGGGTCGCGGCCGTCGGTCGGCGCGCCGGTGCCCGACGAACCCATGAACAGCTTGCGGCCGTCCAGGAAAGTCACGTCGCGGCCGTTGGCGCGCTTCAGCGAATGGTCCTTCGTCTGGTAGCCATCGACGATGATCTCGGTGCCGTTGGCCAGCGAGTCCCTGGTCACGCCCCGGCGCAGCAGCGTATTCGGAGTGCCGCCCTCGATCATCCAGACTTCCGGCTTGCCGTCCTTGACCACCTCGATGTGAATCCAGGTGTGTGGGTTGACCCACTCGAGCCTGACGATCTTGCCCTGCAGGCGGATCGGCGCATTCGGATCGAACTCCGCGCCGAAGGCGTGATGCGCCAGCACCGACCGGCCGGCCAGAATCAATCCCGCGCTCAGCACTATTGCCCCGATTGTCGTTCGCATGGTCATTGTTGTTTCCCCGTCCGCTTCTCTTCGTTTCGCGCGCCGCTCAAGACGTTGGAAAGGGCATAGTTCCCTTCGTGGCACGCGTACTCATAGATTAACTCGTTAGTGGCCTGGAACGGAATCTCCCCGGTAAAGGGGCTCTCAAAGGTGGTCGGGTCCTCGACGGTGAACCGGTAGTTGATGGTCGTGGCATCTACGCGGCGGAAGCGCTCGATCACGTGCAGGTTCGCCGACGAACCCCGGAAATTCTGCTGGGGCGGGAAGTTCGTGGTGTCGACGACGAGCGTGTCGCCTTCCCAGTGGCCGATGGAATCGCCCATCCAGGGGCGGATGTGCGGCGGCACGTGCTTGCCGCCGATGCGGACGACGCGGGCGTCGTGCACCATCTCCATCAGGATCATGACGTGGTCCGGCGTCTGCACGATCTGCACGTTGTTGTTGTAGAAGTAGTTCGGAACGAGCGGCGTCGTGGGCCCGAACGACAGCAGGCAGCGCTCGGCGAGCGGCCGGTTCTCGGGATGATCGTACTGGCCGCCGCGTGTGGCCGCGTTGGTCTTCGCGCGCTCCGCCTGGCGGGCGCGGTATTCCGCGGTGTAGGCGGGCACGCGGCCATTCGGCGGATCGATCAGCAGCGAGCTGCGCTTCTGGCCATCGACGACGGCGACGCGCTCGCCCGGATCCAGCCAGAAATTGTTATAGCCGCCGACGTTGCCGGCGGCGCCGGTGGAGCCGTCGCCGCCCTTCGGCGGCGCAGTCCGGTTCGGATCGCTCGCCTCGCCGAGCCGCTCGCGCCGGTCAGCGATCGCCTTCTCCATCTTCGCAGCCTCGTCGTCGCTTAGCACCAGGTTGGCGACGTTGGCCGGCCGCTCCACCGGGGTCAGCGTCGCGTTGGTCCAGATGCCCTGCAGGTCCGGCTTCCCGTCCACTGTTCGCGGCATCGTCCACGGCTTGGCGACGCCCTGCGGCGGCGCGCCCGGGCGCTGGCCCGCGATCGCGGTCACGCCGAACGCGGCGATGGCCGCGGCGGCCATCGTTCCGGCGATCAGGTTTCGTTTCGCTTCCATGTTGTTCCTCGTTTGGACAAACCTAAAGGTTTGTCCCCGCCACCTACGCTCACGGGACCGGCGTCTTGCGGTACTTGCCGTACAACAACTCTTCGACGAACTCGACGCACTTGAACTGGTTGAGCCGCGCATCCGGGTTGATGTGCCGATAGAGCGGCATCTTGATCTTCCACGGGCGGCTGAAGGTCTGCGGATCTTCAATGGTCGCTTCGTACCAGATGTGATCGGGCCCCTGCGGCGTATAGCGCTCGGTCACTTTCATCTTGTCGCTGTGATGGTTGCCGGCGCGATCGAACCACGTCTGATCGTTCAGACCGGTGACCGTGATGACCAGCGTATCGCCTTCCCACTTACCCACCGACTGCCC
>JANOZI010000471.1:0-4725 GCA_031429375.1 Acidobacteriota bacterium
GGGCGGGAGTGTGGCCTTTACCATCTTGAACACCACGATCGCCGACAACGTGGCCGGCACCACCGGCGGAAACATTTTCACCGGCACCACGAGTGGGCAAAATACGCTGATCAACCTGAAGAACTCGATTGTCGCGGGCGGTAGCCCCGGCAACTGCAGCAGCACGGTGGTGTCATCGGGCTTCAACCTGGAGAGCGCGAACACCTGCGGCTTCGGCGCCGCCGGCGACCGGCCGAACGTCAACCCGAACCTGGGCGCGTTGCTCAAGAACGCCGGCACCACCATGACGCGGCTGCCGCTGCCGGGGAGCCAGGCGATCGACGGCGGCACGAACACCGGCTGTCCAGCGACCGACCAGCAAGGCCTGATTCGTCCACAGGACGGCGACGGTAGCGGCGGGCTCGTCCTCTGCGACATCGGGGCAGCCGAGCTGCCGTTTCCCACGGCGACCATCACGCGCATCAGCCCCGACGGCGGGCCGATCGCGGGAGGCCAGGTCGTCACCATTACCGGGACCAACCTGTCGGGCGTGACGGTCACGATCGGCGGCGCCGGCGCTACCGTGAATAGCACGACAGCCACCACGGCGACCGTTGTTACGCCGGCCCACGCGGCCGGTCCGGTGAACGTCTCCGTCTTCCACGTAGCGTTTGGCAGCGCCACAGCTACTGACGGCTACACTTACTTCCCGCTGGTTGGGCCATCGACCATAACGGCCACGGCGACGAGCAGCACGGCGGTGGCCTTGAGCTGGGCGGCGTCGAGCGGCGCGGCGAGCTACGAGGTCTGGCGGAGCTCTCAGGGCGGGTTGTTCAGCCTCGTGCTGAGCACGGGGAGCACGTCGGCCAGCGACACGGGACTCACTGCGAACACGACCTATCTTTACAAGGTCCGTGCGATTGCCGCGGCGGGCACGTCGGGCTTCTCGTTGAGCGATGCGGCCACTACGATCGTGTTCACCGACACGAGCCTGGCCGGGTTGCCCGTCAAGGCGGTGCACGTCACCGAGTTGCGCACGGCGATCAACGCCATGCGCATCGCGGCTGGTCTTGATGCCACCTTTTTCACCAACCCGACGCTCCCGTCGGGCAGCCTGACGGTGAAGCGGGTGCACCTCATGGAGTTGCGCGCCGCACTCAACGCCGCGCGATCGACGCTTGGTCTCGTGGCTCTGGGCTACACCGACCCAACGATCTCGGCGAGGACCACCGTGATCAAGCTCGCCCATGTCAGTGAGCTGCGAGCCGGCACGCAGTGACGGCCGGCGGCTGCGATGCGGCCATCGAAGACCCTTAGGCCCATGACCCGTTCGTGGTTGGCCGCCGTTCTCCTGATGCCCTTGGCCCTGGGCACCGTTCATCCCACCGCCGCGGCGGCGCAGGACGCATCGTCGCTCGCGGGTCGATGGACCTTGAACCGCGAGCTGAGTCAGTTCCCGCGCGAGATCGGCTTCAATGCGGATTGGATCGCCACGTCTGGGTCTGGCGGCGGCTCGACGGCCGGCGGCGCGAGTCCGGGCGGCGCACCCGGCGGCAGCAACAGGACCTCGTTCCCGATCAGCCGCGTGAGCCGCGACGACTCCATGCGCCACGCCCTGCTGACGGAGGAGGTGCGCAATCCGCCGGCGCGGCTGGTGATCACCGAGACGGCCACCGAAGTCGCGATCGCTGCCGACCAGGGACCGGCGCGCACGTTCCACCCCGTCGGCAAGGATGAAGTCCACCAGCTCGATGGCGTGGCGCTGACCACGACGGCAACACGCGAGGCCGGCCGTCTCGTCGTTCGTTACAAGGTGAGTCAGGGACAAGAGCTCCGTTACACCTATTCGCGAATCGCCAGCCCCCCGCAACTCGTGGTCGAAGTGCAGTTTCTCGATCGCGGCAAGGGCGACAGCGTCAAGCGCGTCTACGAACCGGAGCGGCAGGCCGAGGCGCCCACCGCCGATCCGGCTCGTGGCCAGGCGGCGCCGGCATCAGGCAGTCGCGGGGCGGCGGATTACGATCGTCAGCCGGATGCCCAGTTCAGGGGGCTGGCCAGGCTCGGCGTGGTCGTCGAAGGCATAGGCATCCAGGCCACCACCTGTGGCCTGCGCCAGGACACGATCGAATCGGCCGTCATGAAGCAGCTCTCGGGCGCGGGGCTCAAAGTGGCGCTCAACGCGGACGAGGACACCTACGTGTACGTCAACGTGATCAGCGCGACGCTCGCGAATGGCCTGTGTATTTCGCGCTACGACGTGTTCCTCTACACCCATACCACCGCGGGGCTGGGGTATCACTCCAGCCCGGTTCTCGTGGACGTGTCATTGATGCACAAGGGCGGCCTCGCCGCAGGCGCTGCGGCCGCGCATGCGGAGTCGGTGATGCGAGGATTGCAGGAGTACGTCGGGCAGGTCACGACCCGGATCCGCGACGCCAACAAGTAAACGTCAAATAACGACCGGGCGTCAGGCGTTCAGTTCCGAGGGCACGACTTGCGTCGGACTGCGGCCAGCCTGATGGTCGGCGCTGGCGTGCCGCGACTTGTGGTCTCGAAGATTCTCAATCACGTCGAGACGGGCGTCACGGCCGTGTACGACCGACACGGCTACGATTTGGAGAAACGCGCTGCCCTCGATTTCTGGGGCAAGCGGTTGGACCAGATCGTCAACGGCAAGCGAAGCAAAGTCTTGGCGTTCACGGCGCCAGCGTGATGCGCATTTGCCGAGTATGCCTGTAGTGGCATAGAATGAGGATGCCGCCGAAGAGGTCGCCGGAATCGACCCCGAAGCCGGTCCGCTGGGTCGCCTCAAGCAAGGAGGATCTGAGCGCATTTCCGAACGACGTCAAGAGCCGTGTCGGCGGGGCGCTCTGGGATGCCCAGATCGGGCTCAAGTCGCCGGCGGCAAAGCCGCTGAAGGGGTTCGGTGACGCCGGGGTGCTCGAGGTAGTAGTGGACTTCGACGGGAACACGTTCCGGACGGTTTACACCGTGCGGTTCGCTAAGGCCGTCTACGTTCTTCACGCGTTCCAGAAGAAGTCTCGGCGTGCGATTGCCACGCCGAAGGGCGAACTGGATCTCATCGCAACTCGGCTCTCGCGCGCCAAAGAGGACTATGAAGCATGGCTAAAAAGCCGCTGATTCCCGTGACGCCGAGTTCCGGCAATGTGTTCGCCGATATCGGTGTGCCCGAGCCCGAAGAGGAGTTGGCGAAGGCGCAGCTCGCCGGCCGAATTCGTGAAATCGTTCGAGGTAGTCGCCTCACGCAGGTTGCCGCCGCAGCCGTGATGGGGATCGATCAGCCCAAGGTATCGGCATTGCTGAGCGGCCGACTCACAAACTTCTCGAGCGAACGCCTGATGCGCCTTTTGACCAGGCTCGGTCAGGACGTGGAAATCGTGGTCAAGTCGAAACCGCGGCGCCGTCAGCGCGGTCGCATTCGCGTCGTTCAAGAAGCTCGCGCCTGATTTGCCTTCGGGGTCAGGCGTCGCCGCTGGAGCTCGCCTCACTCGATCGCGAGCAGGGCGACCCGTAGCTCGGCGATGTGCGCCAGCTGTACCGTCAAGCCCACTTCAACGCCCCGGGTCGGTGTAGCTGCTGCTCGCGCCCGCCGCGTGCACGTGCACCAGCACGTCCTCATCCCCAGGAACAGGCCGCTGGATCACCTCGTACGCAGCACGTCGGGCGTCCTGTACTTCCGGCGCACGACCGCGTGCATCTGTTCTGCTGTCTTCATGTTTCCCTTCCTTCGGTCAGGTGATGGCGGTGCGGCCAGTCAATACGGCTTGTCGTCGAGCACGGCTGCCGACCGCTATTGCGAGCGCGACGACGGTTAGAATCGCGGCGACCGCGAAGGTAATCCGCGTACCGGTAGCGACAGCCGCGGGACCCGCCGCTGTGATGTCGTTCGTCGCCGATGCGAGCGCGAACACCGCTCCCATCACGGAGGCACCGGTGATGAGCCCGAGATTGCGCGACAGGTTGAGCATGCCGGAAATGACGCCCCGCTGGTCCGGCTGGAGATCGGTCATGACGGCGGTGTTGTTGGCCGCCTGGAAGAGCGCGTAGCCGACGGTGATGAGGACCATGGGGACGACGTAGCCGGGGAGGCCGAGCGTCGCCGGCATCATCGCAGCGTCCTGACGCTCGCGGCGTATGCACTCGCCATGACGATTGGGCGCGGCAGGCCAGCGAAGTCGAGGCCAACGAGAGGCTGGCCTCGATGAGCGAATTGTTTAGGGATTTGGAGCCGGCGATCCGGATTGAACGGACGACCTGCTGATTACGAATCAGCTGCTCTACCAACTGAGCTACGCCGGCCTCGGAGAGACGTCCAGCTTACCACGGACCCCGTTCGATGCGCCGGCGATGCCTGCGGGCATTTTGTGCGACAAGAGGTGCCGTGTAAGCGCTCGCTGAAGATCATCGGCAAGATGCCGCGATGGCGATTCCGGGCGCGCGCCGCCGATTCGAACGCATCCTCACTCGATCGCGCTGACGGCCGCCCGGAGGTCGGCGATGTCGGCGACAACGATCACCACCCCCACGACGGGGCTGGTCCCGTAACTCGGCGGCGTCCGCCCCGCGGCAGCGTAGACCCCAGACAGCGCCGTGCGCAGCTCGGTGATGTCCACCGCCTGCACGACGCTGCTCCCGGCGAGAATCGAAACGTGGGTGTAGGCGTACGCTGCCAGCGTGTGGCTCGCCCGCAGGGCGTCGATGCGGGTGCGCAGCTCGGTGATATGC
>JANOZI010000472.1:0-7695 GCA_031429375.1 Acidobacteriota bacterium
GGCCTCGTTCGAGCGGACCGATTGCTGCCGCATACGGTCGTACTGGACGACGCCCACGAGCTGGTGATTCGAGGCGACCTTCGAGGTCACTTTGATAAACGGCTGATGTGAGTGCAGCTGGTTCGCCGGGAAATGGCCGACCAGATCGGGACTGAACGCCTGGAAGGCCTGGACGTCGGCCGGCGAGCGGTCCACCGTGGAATCGATCAACGCCCGGCGATAGGCGCCGAAGATCCAGGTCTTGTCGCGCAGAATCGGGCCGCCGAGCGACAGGTCGGACTGGTCGACTTTCCGGGTGCCCGGCGTGCCGACCACGCCTTGCTGCCGCTTCTGAACGGCGTTGTTCCCGTTCCATGAGAACGGCTGGATGGTATACCCGCCCGAGCCCGAGAGGGAATTGCCGCCGCTCTTGGAGACCATGTTGATCACGAGGCCGTATCCCATCGGGGCAGACGCATCGACACCGGCCAGCTTCACGTTGGTGTCCGAGATCGCCTCACCGCTGAGGCCGGTCCGGTTGACGTTCATGTCCCAGTAGTTGGCGGCCATGAAGCCGTCCATCTGGGTCACGTGCTCGCGGTGCTCGACGCCCGACGCGTAGTAGTTCTGCCGTCCGCTGCCGTCGTTGTGCGGCCGCGACAGGACGCCCGGCGTCATCTGCAGGAAGTCGGTCCAGAATCCGCCTTCGGTCAGCGGCAGGGCTTTCTGGAACGTGGCGTCGATGTTCATCGTCGTCGTCGGGTTGGTCACCTCAACCATCGGCGACTTGCCGGACACGGTGATGGATTCCTCCAGGCTGCCCAACTTCATTGTCAGATCGTCAATCTGGAAATTCGCAGCTGCGCGCAGGAGTATGCCTTCACGCATGACGATGGAGAACCCGGCGAGCTCCACCTTCAGCGTATAGGTCCCCGGCGGCAGGTTTGCCAGGCGATACTCGCCGGTACCGTCCGTGACGGCCACCACGGGCGTCAGAGCCTGAGGGCTCGAGGCGGTGACCGTCGCACCAGGCATGGCCGCGCCCTGTTGATCGACGATCTTTCCACGGAGCGAGCCGTTGCCGCTCTGTGCCGAGATTTCCGGCACGATCACGATCGCTAGCAGCCAGACCAACACGACGACTGTTTTCCTCATCGTTGCCTCTCCTGGGAACTCGGCGAGTCCGAATGTATCGCCAAGCAGAGAGACGGGATTGTCAAAGGATGTCTAGTGTTTGTCGCTGAATTGTCTAGGACGCAGACGCGGGACCCGTCAAGCCCAGGGGCTGGCGGAACCCGCGACTCTCGTGCCCAGGGTTCGAATCCAATTTCAGGCACGTGCGTCAGGCCAGCGCTTTGGTAAACAACGCCAGCATCCGGTTCCAGGCTTTCTCGGCCTGCGCCTCGTTGTAGACCGCCGAGTCGGGCGGGCACCAGCCGTGCGCGGCGGGATAGACCTCGATCTCCGCCGGCAGGTTGGCCTTGGCGAACGTCTCTTTCAGCACCGTCTTCGCCTCGGGCTCGCGCTCGTCGTCATTCTGCGCCACGGCAAACAGGAACTGCGCCTTCATGGTGGGCACGAGCAGGTGCGGGCTGTCGGGATTCTTCGTCACGAGACCGCCGCCGTGGAACGAGCCACCGGCGCCGACCCGATCGGGTACGGCCGCCGCGGTCCGCATCACGATCGGTCCACCCATGCAGTAGCCGGTCGTGCCGACTTTCTTCCGCTTGTCCACCGCCGCCTGCGTGTCCATCCAGCTGATGAACGCCTTCGCATCCGTCACGTGCGTCGTCGCGTTCAACACGCCCGCGAGACCCATCACGGTCTTGCGGGTTTCCGGATCGGAAAAGCTGGCGCCGAGCGGCACCACGGGTGCCGGCTTCGACCGATAGAACGGGTTGACCACGAGTACCGAATAACCCGATTCGGCCAGGCGCTTCCCCATCTGCCGGAACGCCGGCCGCAGCCCGAGAATATCGGGCCACACCAGGACGCCGGCAGCGGCGCCGGTCGCCGGGTGCACGAAATAACAATCCGCGACGCCGTCGGGCGTCTTGATCTTCACGTCGGTTTCGGTCACCGCCACGGCGTTCGCTACGCTCGGCAGCAGGAACGCCATGCCGGCGCCAAACGAAATCGCGCTGAACTCGCGCCGCGTCACTGCGCCACGTTCGACGTAGTCGTGCAGGTCTTGCTCAAAATGGTCCTGATCGCACATGTACTCCCCCTATTCGAGTTGCTTCGGCCGCCAGAGGTCCACGAGCGTCCCGCTGGTAGACCCGTCGAGATCGCGCCAACGATCGATGGGCAGAACAATATGCGCCAGCGCGGCGGTCGGCAAGTCCTGCGCCTCCCCGGTCAACTGTGCCACCAACCCTTCGAGTCCGGGATTGTGCCCCACGATCATGACGGTGTCCGCGTCGGGTTCCGGCGCCGCGCGCAGCACCACCAGGATGTCGTCCGGCGCCGCATGGTAAAGAAGAGGCTCGAACCGGATCGCTCCGGCATATTCCGCGGCCTCGGCCACCGCCGCTGCCGTCATCCGCGTGCGCACCGCGTCGGAGCTGATGATGATGTCGGGCGCGAGCCGCTGCTCGCGCAGCAGCTTTCCCACCCGCGGGGCATCACGCTCGCCTCGCTCGTTCAACGGCCGGTCGTGGTCGGCAAGACCGCTCTCGTTCCAGCTTGACTTGGCATGCCTGAGAACCAGCAGGGTTTTCATCCTCGAACTTTAGTCTCACTCTAGTGCGAGCGTCTCTGGAATCGTGTCGGCGTCTTTCATGACTACGCGGTACTCGGTCGCGACTTCGCTGCGCGCCGGCAGCCAGCGATAGGTCGGCACGTCGAACATCCGGCCGCGGTCGACCATCTGGCGGCGCGTCTCAGGGAACGGCGACACGCCGAACTCCATGCCGCGCGTCATCGCGTTGCCGTGCCACGGCGAACCGGGCCGGCTCCGGTTTTCTTCCCAGATCCCCATCCACGGGAAGTCGCGCTGCCGCCAGACGTAGCCGAAGGCGAGCCGGGCCTCCGGCGAGTACGCCAGGAAGTACGCCTCCTGCTGCTGGGGATTCATGAGGTGGGCGGTGTAGGCACTTGACGGCGGTGCGCGCTTGAATACCCTGAGGTCGGCCGTCCCGCCGTCAATGCAGGGTGCCACGGGCCAGGCAAACGTGGCGCCAGGCGTCAGGTAGTCCGCAAGACCGAAGGTCGACTCGAACACCCGCGAACGCGTTGCCGATGCCCGGAACCCGGTGACGCCAGGCTGTAAGAACGGTGGTCCGAGCGTGACGTGCTGTGTCCAACCGATCGGCCGGTCGCACTCGGTCAGGTTGGTGACGGTCTCTCGAATGTGCCCGGTGCGCCCGTGCAACTCGATGCGGCGGCTGAACGCGATGCGGGCCATGGGAAAGTCTGCACGCGCGATCAACCCGTGGTCGATGGCTTCTGCTCGATACGGTACCACGGAGCCTTCGCCATGCGCGGTCATGCCGGCAGCCGCCTCTTCGTCAGACGGACCGCCGAAGATGTCGAGGCACAGGTTGTGCCCCATGATGCCGGCGAGGAGCTTGCCATCCGCGCCGGCGCCGTAAGTGCCGTGATGAGAAGGCCCGAACAGCGACGGTTCGATTGAGGGCCAGTGAGGAACCCACAGCGGATTGAGCCCGCTTCGTTTGTCGAGGATCTCGGCGATGTGGCCGCCCTCGACCAGCATGGTCATGCGCATCAGATCGTTCTCGATGGTGATTGCTCGCCGGCCGTGGAATGTGACTGCGCGCATGCGTGGCATTATGCCGCCGCGCAAGGGACGCTCGACAACCGCGCCAGCACGCGGTTGTGTTGCGCAATGCGAAACGGATGCCGGGCGTCGGCGGCGTAGTAAGCCGCGCAGTTCCCAGCCTCTGAGGTTTCGCTCTGCCAAATATCCTCCTGCAGAAGGAAACGTCTTGACCCTGGAGTGATATCGGCCTAAAACCGCTGACGCGCTGACAACTCGTGTAGTGGGATCGTGTGTCTTGTCCCAGGAGGAATTTCATGTTCCGTAGGCTCGTCACTCTCACTCTTGTTGTGCTGGCCGCCGGCGGCGCCAGCGCACGTGCCCAGGAGTCGGCCTCGTCGTCCATCGTGGGTGTCGTGACCGACAGTACGCAGGCCCCTCTGCCCGGCGCCACCGTCACGGTGACGCAGGTGGGAACGGGCGTGCAGCGGGTCGTGGTTACGGACAGCGAAGGGCGCTTCTCCATGCCTGGTCTGCGGCCGGCTACCTATGACATCCGGGTCGAGCTCTCCGGCTTCAACCTCTCGGAGCTCAAGGGCGTTGTGATCCGCACGGGCGAAACCCTCAAGCCGACGCTGACCCTGTCGGTTGGGGCGATTTCGGAGACGCTGACCGTGACGGGCGCGTCGCCGCTGTTGCAAACCTCGAGCGCGGCGGTGGGCGCCGTCATCAACGAAAAGATGCTCGAGGACCTGCCGGTGACCGGCCGGACGCTGCTGAACATCACGACAACGGCGCCGGGTGTGACCGGCCGCAGCTTCCAGCAGAACACGCAGTACGGACGCCGCGACCAGTTCATCACCGTCGAGGGGGGCCGCGACAGCTCGACCAACTACGCCATCGACGGCGTCTACGTGCGGTCGCTTCGCTTCAACAACATGTCGTTGAATCCGCCGATCGACACGGTGCAGGAAGTCAATGTGCTGCGTAACTCGTTCTCGACCGAATACGGCCAGGGTTCGGCCGTGGTGTCGATGGTGACCAAGTCAGGAACCAACGCGTTCCGCGGCACCGTCTCCGAGTATTTCCGCAACGAAGCGCTCGACTCGAAGAATTACTTCGCGCCGATCAAGCCCGTCCACGAGCGCAACCAGTTTGGCGTCGCGACCGGCGGACCGGTGCTCCGTAATAAGCTGTTTTTCTTCGGCGGCTACGAGGGCACACGCGAAACCAACGGCGAAGTGCAGATCGCAACCGCCATCACCGACCCGCGCTGGCTGCAAGGTGACTTCGCTGGTTCGGCGACGATCGTTCGCGACCCGCTGACCGGACAACCATTTCCGGGCAACGTCATTCCTCAGGAGCGGTTCTCGCAGTTTGCCAGGTCGCAGCTGAAGAACACGCCGATCGCGAACCTGCCGGGCGCGACGAACAACTTCCGGACCATCCGCGATTACACCGATAACACCGACACCATGACGCTGCGGCTCGACGCGAGCCTGAATGCGAACCAGACCACGTTTATGCGCTTCATCTCGTACGACAGCCAGCAGGTCCTGCCGGCGGCCTTCACGTTAGGCGCGCGCCCGCAGACAGGGAAGAATCTGGCGGCCGGCCATACCTGGGTCATCTCGCAGAGTGTCGTCAACGAAAGCCGATTTGGCTATAACCAGGCCTTCCACACCCAGTTCAACTACCTTCCGAATGAGCCGGATTACACCGCCGAGAACTACGCGCAGCTGGCGGGCTTGAAGAACATTCAGGGCGGCCTGCAAAAGGACTATCGCGGCTATCCAGGCGCCGGGATTCCCGGTGTCGCCGGCCCTCCGGGGACCGGCGTATTCCAGGGGGCGCGCGAGAACGTCTTCAGTTTCTCGAACGCCACCAGCAAGGTGATGGGATCGCACAACCTTCGCTTCGGGATTCAGGGGCAGTGGCGCAAGTTCTATCAGTCCACGCCAGTCAGCCAGAACGGAGCCTTTACTTTCAACGGCCGCGCCACTGGCACCGCGAACAACCTGACCAATGCCTTCGCCGATTTCATCCTCGGTTATTGTTCATCGTGCCAGGGCCAGTTCGGGACGGCTGACTCGACCTATCACTCGCCTACCCTCTCGCCATTCATCGACGATGTGTGGACGGTCAACCAGAACCTGACCATCCAGGCTGGCCTGCGCTGGGAATACATCGCGCCGTGGCACGAAGAGAACGATATCGAGGCCACCTTCGACCCGGCCTCGGGCAAGATTGCCTTCCACAAAGTGCCGGCGAATCTGCCGCCGGCGCTGCTGCCGCTGGTCAACACGCAGGACGGGTTTTATCCGGCAGGCATCACCAAGAAAGACTTCAACAATTTCGGTCCGCGGATCGGGGCGGTCTACAGTCTTAATGACAAAACAGTCCTCCGCACGGGCTACGGTCTGTATTACGACAACCTGAACCTCAACGAGCTGCAGTTCATGCGCCTGGTGCCGCCGTTTGCCGGACGGTACGACCTGTCGCCGTCAGGAACGGCGCTGGTGAATACGGCGGACATGTTCCCCGACATCAGCTCGGTGTCGGCGACCAGCTTCCCGGCGCCGTTCGCCATCGATCCGAACATCGAGACGGCTTATACCCAGCAGTGGAACGTCAATGTCCAGCGGACGTTGTCGCGAGACCTCGTCTTCGAGGTGGCGTACACCGGCAGCCGGACGCGTAACGAGCACAAGCGCTACAACATCAACCAGCCGCGCGAAGGCACGACGCCGGTCGCACAGCGCGTCCCATACCCGGCATTCGCCCCTGCGATTCTGACGTCGAGCGATCAAGGGCACGCCGATTTCGAAGGCGTGTCGTTCCGCCTCGACAAGCGCTTCTCGCACGGGCTGTTCTTCACCGGCGCCTATCAGATCTCGCGAAACCGCGACAACGGTTCCGGCGAGGTTGAAGCCAACGACACGGCCTTTGCCTGGGATCAGGAAGCGGACTACGGCCGGTCGCGCAATCACCAGCGCCACCGCAGCACCATTGCGTTCGGCTATGACCTGCCCTCTTACGACAACCGGGTCCTGAACGCCGTTGCCGGCAACTGGCAGGTGGCGGGGAACATCCGCATGCAGAGCGGGCGGCCGTTCTCCGTCTCGGTCAGTGCTTTGCAAAGCCTGGGCAGCTTCGTCCCGAGCCGCGCCAACCTCGCGCCGGGTCGCGAGAAAGACAAGGGCAAGCTCGATAATCCAACGATCGCTAAATGGTTCGACCCGGCGGCGTATACCGTGCCGGCGGCGGGCTTCCAGGGCACGGCGGGTCGCAATACGCTCATCGGACCGAACTTCAAGCGCGTCGATCTCTCGGTGACCAAGCGGTTCCCGCTCGGGGGCAGCCGGCGCGCCGACTTCCGGGTCGAGACGTTCAACCTCCTGAACCGGGTGAATTTCGGCAACCCGGCGGCAAACATCTCGAACGCGACAGCCGGCACCATCACGACCGCGGATGACGGCCGCAACATCCAATTGAGCGTGCGGTTCAACTGGTAAAGGAGCCGCGACGGCCGTAAGATCGACGAACGACATCGTTGATCTTATGGCCACCTCCTTTGCGACCGACACCACGCCCGTTCCCGGCCCCACGCCGTGGTTCCCCGGCACCAGCTTCCTGAAGTTCCGGCGCGACCCGCTGGCGTTTTTCACCGAGACGCACCGGACCTACGGCGACATCGCGCGCTTTTCGTTCGGGCCGCAGCAGGTCTATCTCGTCAGCCACCCGGACTGGATCGAAGACGTGCTGGTGAACTCGGCGAAGAAGTTCTCCAAGGGCGTCGCCCTGCAGCGCGCCAAGCGGTTGCTTGGCGAAGGCCTGCTGACCTCGGAAGGCCAGGTGCATCTCAAGCAGCGCCGCACCATCCAGCCGCTGTTCCATCGCCAGCAGGTGCAGCGCTTCGCCGATGCGATGGTCGCGCACGCGCTGCGCTGGCGCGAGTCGATCGCGCCCGATGCGACGATCGACGTGACCGCGGAAAT
>JANOZI010000473.1:0-9097 GCA_031429375.1 Acidobacteriota bacterium
TAGAGTCCGGCCAGCACCTAATCAGGATATGGCAGTTGGGCCGCCGGCGACGTTGCGTGATGGCGGTGAGGCAGGGATTCGCTCCCATTCCCGACGAGCCGAAGCGATGCGCGAAGCGCGAGCGAGAGGCGAGCCGGGATGTGACTGAATCGGCCTCGCCGCCACGCATGAGGCCGAAGGCCGACATGAAGTGGCGGTGAGGCAGGGATTCGAACCCTGGGTAGGGTTTTAAAGCCCTACAACGGTTTAGCAAACCGCCGCCTTAAGCCTCTCGGCCACCTCACCCTTCGACTCGCTCCCACCCTGCGCAACGTCGCTCGCTCAGGGCAGGCCTCAGACGCTAAGTGTACGTGAAATCAGCACTTGCCGGATCTGACTTTTTCTTTGGAACCTATGACGGTTTTTTGAACCGCCGCCTTCGTTCGTCGAATCCCGCCGGAAATCGGCTGATTTCGCAGGGCCTACGGACGAAGTTCCCGGCGCACTCTTGGGATCGCCAGTGTGCCCACGAGTGTGCCCAACCCCGTCGCCTATCCTGACCAGGGCTACGGCTACGAGGTCACAGCCCTCGATGTCAGGATCGCCTACTCCCACACGTTGACGACCGCAGGCAATGCCGGCGTCGACGGGCGGCCGGACCCGCATCCGTGCTCTCATCGGCGATCCGGCCGCTCGCAGCGGATTCGTCGCCAGCGTTATCGGGAAGGAAGCGGGCCTGAACTGACCCGTTCGCAACGTCGCGAGCGGATCGCCGATGACACCGTCCGGGAGTCACGTGCGAGCGTCCGACGACTCAGTCGCTCGGCAGGATACGAAAAGGGCTTCCGGCCTTTGATCCTGTAGACCGAAAAATCCGTGCGATGAGCCAGACCAATGCACCGGGATCGAGCAGCAGCTCACCGCGCATGCTTCAACGACGCGAGAACGTACTCACGATGTCGCTCCGCCAAGTCGGGGATTCCCGACCACAACGAGCCGATGAGGTGCTCCACGCGTTCGGCTCGTTTCCCGTCGGCTGACGGTGCTTCCTTAAGGAACGCCTCGAGCGCCATGCGGACGACGTGCGAAGGCGGGCGTCCCAGGCGGCGAGATGTTCGCCTGAGCGTGCGACCCAACAGTGTGGGCAGACGGACGGTGATCTGATCGTCCACGAAGGGATCCTCCAGTATGTGCACTGCAATTGTGGTGCGATGCACTGCAGCCGGCAAGGTGGCTGGACGGGGGTCGGCTCGCGGCTCCACCTTCGACGTGTGCCCACGCGGCACACAATGGCGTCGGCGCCCGACCAACAACGAGTTGCGGGAAAGAGATTGTCCTAGCCGATCAACGCGGTCTCGTTGAGGATCGGCCACGTCGACTTCCCAGTATCCCGAACGGTTCGCTGCCCTGAACCCCACCGGCAAGACGTGGGATTTCGGGTGTCTGTCGAAGTCGCCGGGGTGAGTCGCAAGGCGACTTCACCAAGGCCAAGGCCGGTCAAGCCGGCGCTGCTGTCGCAGGCGCAGCTGGACTACCTGCTAGAAGGGGCGCAGCCAGTACCGCCGCCGTCGGTGCTTGGCGGCCATCGTGTCCACCGGCATCAACGCGGTTGATCTCGTACATGCACAGGACAGCAGATTCCAGACGGCACCGGTAAGCAGCAAGTCCGCGGGACCGCCGAATCCGACTCTGCTCGAAGACCTCGTGGTGGCCAATCGGCTGGTCGTCAACCTGGGCGTCATGGAAATTCGCGGGCATGTGAGCGTGCGTCACAACGGCGACCCGAATCGCTTTCTCATCGCCAGGGCGATGGCGCCTGAGCTCGTCGCGGCTACGGATATCATGGAGTTCGATCTCGATGGCAATGCGATTGGTCATCGAGGCCGCGAGATTTTTTCGGAGCGGTACATTCACAGCGAAATCTACCGCGCCCGTCCTGATGTGATGGCGATCGTCCATACGCATGCCCCATCGCTGATCCTATTTTCGTCGAGTGACAGTCCGTTGCGGCCGTTGTTCGGAGGAGCAGCCTTCATCGGCAATGTTGGCGTCCCTGCGTTTCAGAACGGCACCGGTGGCGGCGGAGTCGGCTCGCCTGACCTGGGGAAACAGTTGGCGAGCACTCTCGCACACGGTGCTGCCGTGCTGATGCGTGGACACGGCTCGGTCATCGTCGGCTTTTCACTGCCGAACGTCGTGGGCCGGCTCGTCGCTCTTGATACGAACGCGAGAATGGAGACGCAGATACTGGCGATGGGCTCTAAGCCCATCTACATCGTCGCGCGCGATGACGCGCCCTCGACGAACAATGACTACGCCCGTGAATGGGACGCGTGGAAGCGCAAGACCCAGCGGATGATGAAGGTTGACGGCTCCCGTAAGTAACGCAAGGGGTGGAGCGCGGAACGCACCACCTTCAACGGCGCCACGCGCGGCGGCCGGAGGCCAAGGCGAAACAACCAGAAGCTGACCTCGTCGTCGTGGGGATCAAGCGCATAGTGATCGCCGTCACGATAGATCGGTGCGCGCGCCGGCTTGCAGCGCTCGAGCTCGGCCTGACGCCTTGTCGCAGATTCGGCCCTCGCCGCGAGCTAAGGCGTCGAAACCAACCTGCACGTCCCCGCGAAACTGTTCGCGCGCGTGGTCCCGCTCCTTGAGGAGGCGCAGTGCCTCGCGGACGACTTCGCTGGCCGTTTGGCACAGACCGCTCCTGGCATGATCCGTGTGCCCGAGAGTGTGCCCGAACGTGGTCTCATGACCATCAGATTGCGCCAACGCCAGCCACTTCACAAACAAAAACGGGCCGAAACCATGGAAGATCTCGGCCCGTTTCGTGATTTCACACAGCCTGCTCTTGCGCGGTCGATTGCGGTCGTGACGCGGGCCGGACCATCCAATTCCGCGAGTATGGACCCGGCGATCCACGCGGCCGGCGACTCGCCGGGACACATGGCCCACCGTACCGCGGGTTCGTTCCCGTAGCGAACGTTGCCGATGTGGTTGGATTTGTCGCCGTCTTCGACGTCGAGACTGCGTTGCGCTACGGCAGCAACACGACGATTGGGCAGTTGGAAATGCCGCCAAGCGCCCTCAGTCCACCCAACCGGCCGTTGGCGGGACCCGTGCCCGCGCTCACCAGGAAGCCTTTTTCGACGGCATTGGCGATCTCGCTTCGGCTCCCGATGCGGACCTGCTCACCAGCGGCGATGGCCGCATCGGTCCACACGCCCGCGTGCACGTCCCAGAGCGGCGAGTAGTCGTGGCTGTAGGGAAGCGTCTCCGTGATGTTGAGCGGGTCACCCTCACCCAGGAGCGCCGACTGCAGGCCCTGGCGCTCGGGGTTGCCGATCCCCCTCTGACCATTGACAATGGGAATGATGGCCGCACGGGCGGAGGTCTCACGATCGCTCGACGCCAGACCAGGGGCGAAGTCCAGGTTTGGAGTGAAGGTCGATCCCTCAACCGCCGCGACGACTTGGATCGAGGCCTCCGTGCGGAGGTACAGGATGTCCTTGTTGTTGTAG
This sequence comes from Acidobacteriota bacterium, assembly GCA_031429375.1. Taxonomy (GTDB): domain Bacteria; phylum Acidobacteriota; class Vicinamibacteria; order Vicinamibacterales; family UBA2999; genus 12-FULL-67-14b. Next base: position 3,504 of record JANOZI010000473.1, read on the forward strand.
AGGCCGGCGAACATCGACAGGGTCACCTGCCTCCGCCCGGTGTCGATGCTCACGATCGCATCGTGCTGACCCGTGCCGTTCGCCACATGGGCGGCGTTCAGGACAATGCCGTTGCCGGTTGTAACGAGGGGGCTGTAGTTCTCGTCTGCAATCGCGCCAGCCTGGAAGTGGTCGGGCGGGAATCCTGTGGGGCCCGGCACGACGACCCGCGTCGGGCTGAAGTCAACGGTTCCCGGAAAGTCCACCTCACCGTTGACGAGTCGAGCTTTCTGAACTGCTCGTGTGGCGCTGGCGTTCTCGAGTTTGGCTGCCCACGAAACGCCGCGGCGCTCCGCGTCCTTCTCACGTGACGACTCGGTGACGATGTACCACACGGTCTGGCCGCCGCTTGTTCCCTTGAAGAGTGGCAGCGTCACGGTCTTCGCAACCAGATCCACGCTGATCGCACTGGCGAGAAACATCTCGCCCCCTCCGGACCCCGATCCGCCGCTGTTGGTCGCCGTTACGGCGGCTGCCGTCGTCGCCAGCAGGGCGGCAGTGATTACGGCACACACGTGTCCAACGGTCAGTCGTCCTGGCGAATTCGGCATGGCAGTCTCCTCTCGGTCGGTGAACGGAAATCAAGTTGGGCTGCGGTGCGACACTACAGGTCGGCAGGCCCGCTGAACGGTGCTAATACCGGCGGTGTTCGTTTTTATTTCCGGTCAGGCGTCAGCTACGACGGGACGGACAGCCCCGGCGCCGATGGCGCTCCACGATCTTGCGGAAGACCTTGCGGAATTGGAGCCGGAACTAGAGCCGGGCTTGAGAGGCCAACGCCCGGCCGCGCTCCGCGGTCTGGCGCGCGGCGGCGCCGCGCTGCAGGGCGTGGGCCGAGGCGGCATTACCCTGCAGTCCGCCGCGTACCCGCCCTGGAGGATGCTGGTCAGACGGAACATCGAGAATGCCGGGGATTGCCAAGCTAAACATCCGCTTGAGCACTGTACGATCGCGGTTGATCTCAGCCCGGGGGTTACCGAAGAACGGCGAGAGGTTCTTCTTGATTCTGCGCTTGACGTCGGCGTATTTGCGTTTCCGCTTCATCGAGTAGTCGTTCAGCACATCGGTGGCCGCTAGCGTCAAACGTGATCCCTGCCGCTAGCGGCCGCGCGGCGTCGGCCGGCGACCGGTCTTCTGAAAGACGTAGTCGTCGCGCTGCTTCTGCAGGTCGGGCGTCAGCGGCCCATAAATCTGACTGGAAGTGTATTTCCCAGTGCCCAGCATCATCAGGCTCCAGTCGTCGCGCGCCTTCGACGTCTCTCCGGATTCGACCACCTCCTGCACCTTGTGCGGCGGAATGAACCAGAGTCCTTCGCGGTCGGCGAGCACCACGTCGCCCGGCATCACGAGCGCCTTGCCGATTCGCACCGGGATGTTGATGCCGGTGACCATCACGCGCATGCCCTGCGTCGGAAACGAGTTCTTGTAGTAGGCCTGCATTCCCGTTTCCGCAATGCGGTCCAGCCAGTAGACGCCGCCGTCGACGATCACGCCGTTGCTGGTGGTGGTCTGAATGTAGTGAGCGAGCTTGTTGCCGACAAAGTTCCAGTCCGCTCCGAAGACGTCGGCCACGATCACGTCGCCCGGCTGCAGCATGTCGATCGCGGTCTGGTTCTGGGCGCGGGACGTGCCTCTCGCCTTCGCGTCGGCTTCGTCCACTTCGATGATGTCGCCGCGTGCCGGCATGTACTGGATCGTCAGCACCCGCCCGACCATCTTCTTGTCCGGTTGCAGCACCTTCCAGCCGTCGCGAGACTCGAACTGGTTCGGGAACTCCTGGCTGGACAACGCCGCCTGCACCTCTTCGGCGACGAGGCCTTTCAGTCGCGTCAGCAGCGCGTCGGGCACCTTCGGCCGGCCGTCGGGGAACCGGTCGTAGGGATTCTTGCGCGTGTACTTGATCAGCTGCTCCGGCGTCCACTGAAAGAGCTGGGCGGACGCGGGGTCGACACCGACACACATCGCGGCAATGAGCAACAACGCTCTGCGTAACATGATTGGCCTCCCTTCGCCTTACCCCTTGCCCTCGAGCACCTGGCGAAGCCGCCGGGCGACGATCGTCTCCTCGCCGGGCCGCATCATCCACACGCCGACGTCGAAGCCGTCGCGCCCCGGACGGACTCCGATCGAGGGCTCGCCGTCGCGCAGCGCTTGCGCAACTTCCGCCGGCGTCAGCTTCTTTCCCGCGGCAGCCCACGAGATGCGCACGGTCGGTACGTGGTTGGCAACCTCAGGCACGTAGACCTCGGCGGTGACACCGGGTACGGCCGCCACACTCTTCCGGATCGCTTCGGCGCGTTTCTCGAACTCACGCCATTCCTTGTCGTGATCCGTCTCCAGGTAGACCTGCAGGGCGACCAGCATTCCCAGCATCTCTTCCTTGTTGACCTTCATCCCCCTGCCGATCGCGCTGCCGTTGGGAGAACCATTCATGCGGGCCGCCTGGATCAAGTCCTTGCGGCCCAACAGGAGGCCGGCGCTCTGGGGTCCCCGAATGCCCTTGCCGCCGGAGAACATGACCAGGTCGAACCCCATCAGGGTGTACTTCCAGAGATTCTCGACCGGCGGCACGTCCGCGGCGCAGTCGTTCATGGTGGGGACGCCGTGTTTCTTCCCCAGCCTGGCGAACTCCTCGTCCCGGATCTGGCCCACGCTGTTGTTGTTGTTGTAGAAGAGCATCATGGCGGTCTTGTCGCTGATCGCCCGCTCCAGATCGTCCCGCGTCTCCACCTCCACCAGCCGCACGCCGCAGTTGCGCACGGCACGGTCGTAGCCGAAGCGGTGCAACTTCTGGATGATGACCTCGCTCTTCATGTGCTCCAGGTTCGGAATCTGGCCGATCTTCTCCCGGTCGGTGCCGGTGAGCACGCCGGCCGTGCCCAGGGTGATGGCCGCGGCCGCGCCCGAGGTCACCATGGCTGCTTCGCAGCGGACCAGCGCCGCGATTTTGTCTCCGACCCGGTCGTGGAGGTCGTTCAGCATCACATAGTGCTGAGAGGCGTAGCTGATCGCCTGCATCACCTCGGGACGCATCAGCGAGGCGGTCATGTCCGTGTAGGTCCCCGCCGCGTTGATGAACGGGCGCACGCCCAGCTCGCGGAAGTAGTCCCCCGCAGGCGCCATCGCCAGTCCGGTCAGCGCTGGGCTCTCCCCGAAGAGGCCGCGTACGAGCGGCAGGGACGAAAGGGTCTCGAGAAAATGTCGTCGACTCCACATACCGCACTCCCATCCTTTCAGCAGTCGTTGTCGGGTGCGGGAGCAGAGTACACCGATCCGCGCCTTCCGCAAGAAAGATGTGGCTCTTGGAATACAATCCGCGCGGGGCTCGCATGCACCGTCGCACCTTCATGTACCACGCCGCGTTGGGGACCTTGAGCGTCGGGCTGGTCAGGCTCGAGCTGCACGCAGCTGATTTCACGCTGAAGGATCTGCGCGTCGACCTGCAGGCCCCGGACACGCCGCGCACCAAGCTGTCGATGCCGGGCCTCTTTCCAGGCCGCGTCGTGGAAACCTATCACTCAGGATCACTCGTCAATCGCCGCGTCTCGCAGCCGGCCGTCCGCGACATGATCGACACCGGCATGAAGGCGTTAACCGGAGAGTCAGCGGCGAAGGATGCCTGGGCCAGGTTCTTCGAGCCGTCGGACGTGGTCGCGTTGAAGGTGAATCCCTCCGGCACGCCGCTCACGACGACCTCAATGCCCCTGGTCCGTGAAGTCATCCGGGCGCTCAACCTCATCGGCGTCCCGAACAGGAACATCATCATCTACGATCGGAATTCCAACCAGCTCCAGGTGATCGGCTATCACACCCAGGTACCGCCCGGCATCCGCGTCGCCGGACTCGACGAGGGCTGGACGATTAAGGGAGAGACCCGTCCCGGATACGATCGGGACGTCTACTGCGAGATGGACTGTTTCGGCGAGCGCGAAACGCGCTCCTATCTCGGCAGGATCGTGTCGAGCGACGCCAACAAGATCATCAACCTTCCGACCCTGAAAGAGCACAACGCGTCGGGTGTCACCGGCTGCCTCAAGAACCTCGCCTACGGCACGTTCGACAACGTTGATCGCACCCACGCCAACACCAAGACCTACACCGATCCCGTGATCGCCATCATGTGTACCGCCGGGCCGATCCGCTCGAAGGCGGTGCTCAACATCATGGACGGGATCCGAGCCGTCTACCACGGCGGCCCCTTCGCGTGGAATCCGGAGTTCGTGTGGGAGGCGAAGACGCTGCTCTTCGGGACCGACCCGGTGGCGGTCGATCGCATCGAGCTCGAGATCGTGGAGAAGAAGCGTAAGGAGGTCGGGGTGCCATCGTTGTGGGACCGGAATCCCGAGCACCTTGGCAGCACTGCCGAGATGCAGCGGGACGCGCGCAAGAACCGCTTCTACCGCGAGCCCGGACACATCAAGACGGCCTCGGAGCTCGGGCTCGGCACGTGGGATCTCGATCGGATCGATCACCGGCGGTTGCAGGTGGGTTAGGAGCCGGGGCCTCTGTCTATGGACGATGCAACCACGAACTGGGTGACGCTTCTTGCGGGGAACGAGCGGCGCGGCGGCACGGCGGCCGCGCGTACGAAGGGTCCCGAGGAACTGATCTGGAAGGCGACGTTGCCCGAATCCGTCCGCTCGAGCCCCGTGCTCCATGCGGGCGTCCTGTACGTGACCTGTCGCGACGGGCATCTCTATGCCTTCGAGAGCCGGACCGGAAAGGAACGTTGGAAGTTCCGCGCCGGCGCGCCAATCCACTCCACTCCCTCGGTGTCGGGAGAGCTCATCTTCTTCGGCTGTGACGACGGTGCGGTGTACGCGGTGGATCGCACCGCCGCACGGCTCCGATGGCGCACGCCAGCCGGAGGCGCGATCTGGACGTCGCCAGTCATTCACGGCGATCTCGTGTACTTCGGCTCGAGCGATGGGGTGTTCAAAGCCGCCGATCGCACGAGCGGGAACATCCGGTGGAGCCGCCAACTGGAAGGGCAGATCCACTCAACCGCGTATGCCACCGATCGGCTCGTGTACTTCGGCTGCAGCGACGGTCGCGTCTACGCACTGGAGAGCGCGTCGGGACGCGACGGCTGGAGTCACGAAACGGGCGACTCGGTGACCGGGTCTCCGGCCGTCGCACAGGGTCTCGTACTGGTGGGTTCGGAGGACTATTTCTTCTACGCGCTTGACGCCGCAACCGGCAAGCGCCAGTGGCGGTTCGAGACCGATCTGGGCATCGCCTCTTCGCCCGCCGTCGCCAACGACAAAGTGTTCATCGGAAGCAAGGACGGCTGCGTCTACGCGCTCACCGTGGACGGCGGCAAGCAGGTCTGGAAGTCGGAATCGTTGCGGAGCATCACCGCCCCTCCACTGGCCGGCGACTCGATGGTGTGTGTTCAAACGTTCTACGGAGCGACCCAGGCCTACCATATCGACACCGGCGCTCCGCTCTGGACGGCCAACCTCGGTGGCTCGCTCCAATCCACGCCAATCGTCACCGCGGAGGCGGTCTATCTGGCGACCTACGCTGGAGTCGTGTATGCGCTCCGGTAGCCG
>JANOZI010000474.1:0-2117 GCA_031429375.1 Acidobacteriota bacterium
AGCCGCGCGAGCCGTCCCACGCCAGTCGAAAATGTCGGGCAGCATCGACAGCTGGAATACCATCACAATCAACAGCAGCCACGACAACGATGGGGTCAACCTCCTGATCATTTGTGCAGGTGCTTCAGCAGTCGGCCGTGATTGAGAAGGGCCGTCGGGCCGCCGCGCAACGCCCGCCCGATCGCCCGGCAGCCGGCACGCAGCTGCCCGTCCTGCAGCAATGCCAGGCCGTACTTCAGCGAGGTGATCGCCGTCCGTTGACGATTCAGACGCAAGCCCTCTGCCCCGAGCGGCAGATGTTCTCGCGCGTAGCCGAGAAGGGCAAGCGTGTCACGGGCAACATCGACTCGAAACGTCCTGCTGCCGGTCATGCTCCCTGAGGACACGCGCCGCTCGCAAAGGTACTCGCCAATCATGGCCACCCGGCCGTGCTGCGCTAGTCGCAGCCACAGCCCCAGGTCCTGGGCATACGGGCAGTCCATTGGATACCCTCCCACCGCCGAGGCGATAGCGGCGCGATACATCGCCGAGGAGTGAACGATGGGATTCCCCCACGCAATCCATTCATGAACGGCCTGAGAATCGGTCGGCACCGTCCATCGATCAACGGCCTGCCCGGCCTCGTTGATGTGGATCGCCCAGGTGCCGACAAGTACGACGTCAGGATGCTGATCCAAGTGGGCGATTTGCGTCGCGAGCCTGGCGGGGTGCGCCCGGTCATCCGCGTCGAGCACGGCAATGTAGGTCCCCCGGACAGAATCAAACGCCAGCCTCAATGCCGGCGTGCGCCCGATGTCTTTGGTCAAATAGGTCACACGAATTCGAGGATCCGCGTAGCCGGCGAGGATCTGTGGCGACTCGTCGGTCGAACCGTTGTCGACCGCGATCAGCTCCCAATCGCCGAACGTTTGATGCAGGACGCTGTCGATGGCCTCCCTGAGATAGGGCGCGGCGTTGCGCACCGTCATCAGGACTGATACGCGTGGCACTGAGCTCATACGGATCTGGTGTCGAACGCGTCCCGAGCCATGACCAGGGTGCGGCCGAGCTCGGCGTCGAATGGGGTCACCGCGTCGACACCCCCGGCGGAAAGTCTGTCGACGCAAAAGTCGAGAGGCTGGAAACACTCATCCGGCGCGGCTGGGCCACACGTCACTGCCGGCTCGAAGCCCAGGGTGTCCCGGCACACCCGCGCCACGTGCATGGCGAGATCCTGCAGCGACCGGGACTGGCGCCATCCGAGATTGTAGATGTTCGGCGGAAGACGCAGCGCGGCCGCGCGCAGCGCATTCACCACGTGCTCCATTGGCACAAAGTTCCGCCACGCTCGTCCCGAGCTTCGAACGCGGATGTGCCGGTCGACCGCCGCCTGTCGACAGAAGTCGTTCGCCACGATAGCCCAGCAGTCCACTGCCGGATCAACCGGCGCGCCGAATCCGTTGGCCAAACGCAGGACGACGCTGTTGGGATGCTGTGAGAGCGCGTAGTCTTCTGAGGCCCGGTGCGTGATGGCGTAGTGCGACCACGGTCGGCACACTGTGTCTTCCGTCACGCGGCCCTGGGGATTATTGCCATAGACCTTGTAGGTCGACACCTGCACGAAGCGTTTCACGTCGGCGTTCCTGGCTGCCGACGCCAAGGCCAGTGTGCCGCCGGCATTCACCCGCAGGGCCTCCACCGGGTCGAGTGCGCAGAGGCGTTCCGGCATCGAGGACAGGTTGATGACGGCGTCCATATCCCGGCAGGCCGACTCCAGGCTGTCAGGACGGCCGACATCGGCCAGACATCCTTCGACTTGGTCCGGCCATGCTCGGATGCTACGGCTTGCCGCTCGAATCCGAACGTCGCCACAATCGAGCAAGTGTCGGATCAGGCGGCCTCCGACCAAGCCAGAAGCGCCCGTGATCAGGACCCTCACGCTTGGCCTTTCCTCCACGCCGGCCACCTTAGCCGTGCCTGATGCCCCAGTCGTAAGGGATGCTGGGTTCGAATGGAGGCTTGCGCTCGAGCTCGTCGGGATCGTGCGGCAGCGTGGCGCAATTGGCCACGATCGCCGATTTATCGCCGATCCCCTTGAACCCGTTCCAGATCAGCGGCGGCACCGTGATCAATTGATA
>JANOZI010000475.1:0-9220 GCA_031429375.1 Acidobacteriota bacterium
ATCGTGTTCGGGCATTCCCGTCTCGTTGTCGAAGACAGAAACAGCAATCACGATCGCGCCGGGCGCCACCGTCCGGGCGGGAGTGAGGGCCCAACCCAGGCCAATCAACAAAAGCACGGTCCCCATCGCCGCAACGCGCCAGCGGCGGTAGAGCACAAGGTTCGCACCGGTCCAACCCGGCGAACCTGGCGAACCTGACGAACCTGACGAACCTGACGAATCTGATACCGGCGCCAGGAACTTGTACCCGCGCTTGGGAAGCGTCTGGACAAAGCGCGGATTGTCGGCGCTGTCGCCGAGGGCCGCGCGCACCTGCGACAGGCAGTAGGCCAGGCCGCGGTCGAAGTCCACGTGTGTATCGGCGCCCCACACGGCGTCGCGCAACTCCTCGCGCGAGACGAGGTCGCCGGGCCGGGACAAAAGCCGTGCAAGAGCCTTAGCCGGCTGCGGCTCGAGCGCGACCGCGCGCCCGTTGCGACGCAACTCGCCCGATTGATCGTCGAACTCGAAGATCCCGAAGCGAAAAACCATCCAGCCCGAGTATAGACTTGGCGGCGGAGGAGGAGACATGAGCCAGATCAACGTCGGGGGCGTGGTGAAGGGCGGACTTGCGGCGGGGCTGGTGATGAACATCAGCGAATTCGTGCTCAACGTTCCCGTGGCAGGCGACCAGATGAACGCGGAACTGGCCGCGCGCAACCTGCCGCCGGTGGCCACCAATCAAATCGCGGTGTTCGTTGCCCTCACGTTCGTGCTCGGCCTGGTGACGGTCTGGCTGTACGCGGCGATCCGCCCGCGCTTTGGCGCCGGAGCGAAGACGGCGATCATCGCCGGCGTCTTCGTGTGGGCGTGCACGTACCTCAATACCTCGATCACATTTGGCGTGCTCGGCATCAACTCGATGGAGCTGGTCGTGCTCAGCATCATCTGGACGCTGGTCGAGATGATGATCGCCTCATCGGTTGGAGGCTACCTGTATACGGAAAGCAGCCCGACGCCTGGCCGGCGGGGTTGACAGCTGCGGCGGACATCGGTCGCCTCACTTGATCACGAGCAGCCGGTAGTTGGCCGGGTGCAGGAACTGGATGCCGCTCTCCATCAGAATGGCATCGTCTTCGATCGGAATGCGCAGCTTCGCGCCGCCCCATTCGGCGACCGGCGTGTAGGCGAAATACTCGAATGAAAACATGTGCTGCGGGTGCATGACGAACGTGCTCTGGAACGGCTGCCAGGTCGTCAGCGACGGGCCGATGTCGTGCCCGGTGTTGCCGACCGGATGGAAGCCGTAGGTGACATCGGTCCTGTCGTCTGTGTTCGGCCGGTTGAACTCGATGACGCCAAACCCCGCGGCGCGCAACGCCTCATCCATCCGCTTCATCGTCTCGCCGGCGCGGACACCCGGCTTGATCGCTTTCTTGATCACGTCGCGCACCGAGAGCGCCTTGTCAAAGGCCGACTGGATGCCCGGTGGCGGAGCGGTTTCTCCCGGCTTCAGCACGTAGGCCACCCGCTTGACGTCGGTGCCGAAGTTCATCAACTGCACGCCCCCGTCGATCATGATCACGTCGCCAGGCTGGACGATTCGCGAATTGGACGTGGCGACGATGCCGGCGGGACCGGTGACATAGACGGACGGCATGTCGAACTCGGAGCCGAGGGCGCGGTCGAGGAGGCGATCCTGCAGCCACCACGCGACGTCCTCGAGCGTGGTCTTGCCCGGCGTGATGACGTCGTTCGAGAGGGCGCGCTCGGTCAACTGAATGGCGATGCCCGCCGCCTCGCCAAAGGCGACGATCTCGGCGGCGACGCGGTGCGACCTGAAGTCGGCCACCAGTTTCTCGGCCGTGACCAGCCGGCCGGCGTAGGGCTCGCCCAGAGTCTTCTTCAGGTGCGCGAGCATCGTTACCGACAACCCGTCGGCGGGTCCAATCTGCTCGGACATATTGACGCCGATGCGTTTGGGATCGCGGGCCTTGATGTAGTCGGCCAGTGTCGAGGCGGGCGCAAGGGTGTCGTACGCGCCTGACTCCGCCAGCAGGTAGCCGCCCGGTCCGAGCGCCGCTCGCTCGATGCGGTCGGCGCCGCGATCGGTGAACACGTAATATCCGATGCCGGTGACATAGCCGCGGCCCAGGTCCTTCCAGAGCGGGTCGTAGTGGTTCTCCTTCACGGCGACGATCCACATGTCGATGCCGTTGTCGCGCATCGCCCTGGGCAGGACCTGCTCGAACTTGTCGAGCCGGATTTGGCGCTCCATTTCCCACCGGCGGCGGGCTTCCTGTGCCGTCATGGGCACGACCACCGCAACGACCAGGCAGAGGCTCAGAAACGTTTTCACCACGGTGCACCATTCCTCGCAACCGGTTTACATCTGGTTACATTCCAGGCAGGACTTTCGGAACACACTATACGGTTATTAATCATGATTTTGAGCCTGCAACCGGTACGACTGCTCGTGGTTTTCCTGATGCTGGCGGCGCCGTTCGCTTCCGCGGCGCAAGCCCAGAGCAGCGGCGGCGTCGATTACGAGACGGCGCGCCGCGAACGGCGGCTCCCCGCCAAGGCGGCGACCGGCCCGATCGCGCTCGACGGCAGACTCGACGAGCCGTCGTGGGTGGGAGCGCCGATCGCGACGGGCTTCGTGCAGAACGATCCGCGCGAGGGCGAACCGGCGACCTACGACACTGAAGTCAAGTTGCTGTACGACGACCGCGCGATTTACATCGGCGTGTTCGCCAAGGACCCGGAGCCCGGCGCCATCATCGTCAACGAGCTGCGTAAAGATTTCAACACCGCCTCGGCCGACGGCTTTCAAGTGGTGATCGACACGTTTCATGACGAGCGCAACGGCTACCAGTTCGCGATCAATCCGTCGGGCGCGAAATGGGATTCGCAGATGTCGAACGAAGGGCGCGACCAGAACGCGAACTGGGACGGCCTGTGGGACGTCGGCGCGCGGATCGCCGAAGACGGCTGGTATGCGGAGATCGAGATTCCGTTCAAGACCTTGAAGTTCGGCCCCGAGCAGATGCAGACGTGGGGCATCAACTTCCAGCGCCGCCTGCGCCGCAAGAACGAAAACAGCTACTGGTCGCCGCTGCGGCGCATCCACCAGTTGTCGCGGGTGTCGATGGCCGGCACCTACGAGGGCCTGCAGGGGCTGAAGCCCGGCGCCAACGTCCGCTTCAAGCCGTACGCGCTCGCCAACCTCAACAAGGTGGCGGGTATCTCGCTCGACAAAGACTACGACGCGGGGTTCGACGTGAAGTACGGCGTGACCTCGGGCCTGACGTGGGACTTCACGGTGAACACCGACTTCTCGCAGGTCGAAGCCGACGAGCAGCAGGTCAACCTGACGCGCTTCAGCCTGTTCTTCCCTGAGAAGCGCGACTTCTTCCTCGAGAACTCTGGCGTCTTCCAGTTCGGCGCGGGCGCGGATCGCGGCGGCGGTGGGGGTGGGGGCGGCGGCGGTGGGGGCGGCGGTGGGGGCGGTGGCCGTCAGAACCAGTCGCAGGACATGGTGTTCTTCTTCAGCCGTCAGATTGGCCTATCGGCTGCGGGCGACTCGATTCCCCTGCTGGCCGGCACACGGCTCACCGGCCGCGTCGGCGGGTGGTCGCTCGGCGCGCTGAACATCCAGCAGCGCGAGAAAGACCTGAGCCCAGCGACAAATTTTACGGCGCTCCGGCTGCGGCGCGACATTCTCGCCAATTCCGACATCGGCGTGATGATGCTCAACAAGGATCCGCAGGGGCGCGATCACAATCGCGCGTTTGGCAGCGACGCCAACTTCCGCTTCTTCCGCGATCTCAACCTGAACTTTGCCGCCGCGAAGAGCGAGTCGCCAGTGGAGCGCGTGCCCGGCAGCGGCAATGACTGGTACTCGAAGAGCGGTTTCAGCTACCGAAACAACTTCTGGGAGACGCGCGGCGCCTACCAGACGATCGGGTCGCGTTTCAACGACGAGATGGGGTTCGTGCCGCGGCTGGGCGTGGACAACGCCGAGGTCTATCTCGGCACGCATATCCGGTCCAAGCGGTTCCCGGGCTGGCTGCGCGAAACGTTTCCGCACATTCAGATCGAGAACTTCGTCAAGCGGAACGGCGGCGGGCTCGAGTCGCGTTACATGGACTGGCATTGGCCCATCTCATTTCAGAACAGCACGTTCATCGAGGCCGGCGTCAATCCGAACGTGGAAGTGATCGACGAACGCTTCGCGATCAACAGCCGGCGGCAGATCTTCGTGGAGCCGGGCCGCTACGCCTTCAAGGAAAACTTCATCCTCGCTATTACCAACAGCGCCGCGCCGTTTTCAATGAACCTGCGCTACGGCAACGGCGAGTTCTATGACGGCTACCGCCGCAACTACACGGTGGCCGGGACGTTCCGGCTCAACCAGCATCTCAACCTGTCGCTGGGCGACTCGATCAACGACATCGATCTGCCATCGGGGTCGTTCGTCACGCACCTGGTGACCGGACGGGTGAACTACTACTTCAGCACCAAGGTGTTCGTGAACGCGCTCGTGCAGTACAACACCGATGCGAACCAGTGGAGCTCGAACGTCCGGCTCGACATCATCCACCGGCCGCTGAGCGACATCTACCTGGTTTACAACGAGCGTCACGACTCGCGCAGCGGCGCCATGCTGAGCCGCGCCGTCATCGCGAAGATGACGTACCTCCTGGCCTTCTAACCGACGTGGCTCCGCAGTAGAGCGTGACGGCAGCAACCGGCTCCGCTACGCGCCCCCGGCTGGGAACCCTCCGTGAGCTCCGTACTCCTCCGTGTTCTCGTCGGCGTGAGTGGGCTACTTGAGAATCGGCGTCAGGATCCGCAGCCCGCGCGGGAGATCGCGTCCCTGCAGCGCGCGATCGCGCCACCGCACGATGCCGTAGAGGATCAGGCACAGCACCGCCGTGGCGATCAGCGACGCCTCGAGCGGCAGCAGGCGGCGGAGCGGACGGCCGATCACGCCGTAGACCATCTCGACGTGAATCCAATAAACGAACAGCGACGCGCGGCCGAGCGTCGTGATCACCGTGCCCGGCTCCCAGCCTCGCCACTTCAACACGAGCTGATGAAACAAGTCGACCGCGCGCGCGATCGGCAGCATCGCGGTCGCGATGCCGAGCTTGATGAAGAAAAACGTCGGCGAGCTGGTCCAGAAGTTGGCCACCGGATAAATCGACGTCTGGAATGACGCCCAGTAGCCGAGCGCGACACCGGTGAGGCCGGCGGCCAGCAAGCCGGCCTGGAGCTTGAGCTCGTCCGGCTCGGTGCGCGCAGCGGCCACGAGCTCACCGGCGATGACCCCCGCGAACAGGAAGCCGGACCACGGAAAGATCGTGAAGGTGGTTCGTCCGGCAATCGGACGGATGTAGGCTTCGATGGCGTCTGGCAGCGGCGTCAGCGCGGGCAGCTCCCGGATGATCGGCGTCAACATCGTGATCGCCGTGGTGACGACCGCAAACGCGGCAATACGCACGGCGCGCGACGCCGAGATGCTCCACAGCCAACCCGCAACAATCATCGACACGCCCATGACATTCAGGATGTCGACCTTCAGGAAGTTGATGAGGGCGCCCCAGCCAAGCAGCTGCGATTGCAGCCGGAACAGGAACGCGAGGGCAAAGATTTGCCAGCCGCGCCGGCGCGCCGCGGCCGCGGCGGCGCCGTGTCCGAGCGTTGCGGCCTTTGCGACCGAGGCCATCGAGAGGGTCAGCCCGGCGAGGTAGAGAAACAGCGGGGCGGCGAGGCCGGCGATGAAAATCACGATCAGGTACAGCATGCGCTCGCGATCCGCCTCGATCGTCCACGCGTCGGTGACGTGCGCGAGCACCATGACGATTACTGCGACGCCGCGCAGCCAATCGAGGTAGCGCTTCCTCACGGGCGAATCTCGAAGGTGGTGTCGAACCGGATGTCCTGCCGCAGTGAATGCCAGACCGAGCAGTACTTGTCGCGAGAGAGTTGAATGGCCCGCTCGACGGCGGCTGGGGGCACGGCGCCGGCAAGCGTGAAGTGGAGGGCGAAGGTGATGAAGCGTCGCGGCGGGTCGTCTGCGCGCACACCGGAAATCGACGCCTCCAGCGCCGTCATCGGGTGGCGGCCCTTGATCACGATGTCGGCTACGTCGATGGCCATGCAGCCTGCCAGGGCCATCGCCAGCGCCTCCGGTGGCGACGGTCCGGCGGTGCTATCGCTATCGAGGGTGATCTCGGTGCGGGGAGTCTTTGCGGAAAAGCGCAGATCGCCTTGCCACACCAGCGTCGCAGTGAGGGGTGGCTTCACGCTGGATAGTATGGATGATTGGGGATGATTGGGGTCAGGTCACGAAAATCACACAAAGGGATGATGAGGGACAGGCCCCAATCATCCCAAACTGTGATTTTCTTGACCTGACCCCGATTATCCCTATACCGCGCGTTCGGGGGCGGTAGACCGGACCGGCGGACGGCCCGTGCCCGTCAGCAACGCGAACAGTAACCAGCCCAGCGGCACCGCGACCAGCATGTAGGTCAGGTACTGGCCGTAGATGCCATCAGGCCCATAGGGCTCCGTCGCCCAGTGCAAGGCTTCGCTGTTGGGAAACACGTTGGCTTCGGTGAGCTCGTGGAAGCCGTAGATCAGGAGCTGGCCGACGAACACGAGCAGGAAGATCGCCGTGACCTGGAAGAACAGCGCGAGGTTGACGCGATGCCCGAAGCGCGACCACAACGCGGCCACGATCGCCGCACTGGCAATGCCGGCCACCGCTCCGCCAATGATCGACGCCGCCTGCACCTGCGCCAGCAGCGTGCCCATCAGCAGCGCCGTCTCCATGCCTTCTCTCGACATCATCAGCAGCGTGAACAGGAAGACGCCCGCCCACGCGCCGTTGCCCGACTTGCCGGCCGACGCCCGTAACTGGCCTTCGATGTCGGACTTGATCCGCTTGGCAGTCCGCCACATGTGCACGGTCAGCGAGGCCACCGACACGGCCGCGACGATCGCCAATACCCCTTCCCACAACGCTTGATTCGAAGCCTGTTGGAACAGGTACGCGGCGCCAATACTCAGCAAGACCGAAAGCCCGATGCCCCAGTGCACCGCCGGAATGAGCTCACGGCGCCCGCTCTTGCGGAGGTACGCCAGGCTGATGGCGACGATGAGGAACGCCTCGAGACCTTCGCGGAGAGTGATCACAAACGCTTGCAGCATAAAAACCTACGTAGGGTGCCAGGGTGCCCCAAATGAGATTCAATCTCAATTCGTTTTTCACAGCATATGCGACCAGAGAGGTCGGGGGCAAGGGTTGCGCTCCGGCGGCCGAAGTGCTAAATAATCAGCAGGTGCAGAATTTTTAGCATGACCATGACCGACCCGCTCTCCCGCCGCGAACGGCAGATCCTCGACATCCTCTATACGAGGGGCTCGGCCACGGCCGCCGAGGTGCGAGCCGCGATGGCTGATCCGCCGAGCTATTCGGCGGTGCGGGCGCTGCTGCGCATCCTCGAAGAAAAAGGCCACGCCAGGCATGAGACGCAGGGGACCCGCTACGTCTACCTTCCGTCGGTGGCGCGCGAGAGCGCGCGCAACTCCGCGCTCTCCCGCATCGTCCAAACATTTTTCGACGGATCGGCCGGGCAGGCTGCGGCCGCGCTGGTCGATTCCGGTTCGTTGTCGGAAGAAGACCTCAACAAGCTGTCGTCGCTCATCGAGCGGGCGCGGAAAGAAGGACGGTGATGGACCTCAACCTGATACTGCGCACGTCGGTCCTTCTCGCCGCCGCCGCCATCATCGCGCGGCTGCTGCGCCACGCGGCGCCTGCTACGAGGCACTTGCTCTGGCATACCGCCATTGTTCTCGTTTTGCTAGCGCCTGCACTCGCTCCAATGGCTCCAACGTTCAGGGTGCCTAATATGCCTGGGGTGCCAGAGGTGCCCATGGGTGTGGTGCCAATTGTGACAACGGTGCCAACGGTGTCCGCGCCCGCGCCACAGCTCGATGGAGATCACTTTGCGACCGAACGCGGGCCGCTGTTGGTGCCCCGGTGGCAGATATTCACCCTGCCGAACGCTGTCCGTTTCGGCACTGCCGCAATAGGGTGCTGGTTTCTCTTGGGATGGATCGGCAGCGGCATCTCGGTGCGTCGATCGAAGGCGGCACCAATCGGGTGGGTCCACGAAGCGCGGGCGGTGGCGTCGCTGCTGAGAATGCGCGAGCCGAGCGTGCGGCAATCGATCCGTGACGGCAGCCCGCACGTGGCGGGTCTGTTCCGATCGGTCGTGATGCTCCCGCCGCAAGCCGCGCGCTGGACCGCAGAAGCGCGACACGCGGCGCTGGTGCACGAGCTCACTCACATTCGCCGGCGCGATCGACTCACGCAGGCGTTCGCGCAACTGGCGTGCGCGATCTACTGGTTCAACCCGCTCGTCTGGCACGCCGCCGCGGCGCTCGCCCGCGAGCGCGAGCGCGCCTGCGACGACGAGGTGTTGCGGCTTGGCGCGCGTCCGTCCGAGTACGCAACGCTGCTGCTCGACCTGGCGCGCAAGCCCGGCCTGCCGTGGCTGCCCGCGACCGCGCTGAGCATGGCGCGCCGCTCCGCGATTGAAGGCCGCCTCCTGATGATTCTGGCCGATGCCGTCAAGACACCGCGGCCCTCGTCTCGCTGGCTCGTTACCACGGGCATTGCCGCGCTCGCCATCGCGATTCTGGGCGCGCAGCCCACCGTCTCTACGGCCGCCGCGGCTCAATCGCAGGCACCGCAGCCCGCGGAGCGACCTGCTCCGTCACCCAATCCGGAGAGCAAGCCGAAGGTCGCCAGCATCTTCGATGCCGATGCCCGCCAGGATCTTCCTTCTCTGACGGCCACATTCGTCGAAGCGCTGAACGACACGAGCCGCCAAGTGCGCGAACACGCCGCGATGGCGCTGGCATTCACTCCGGGAGATGACGTGATCGCTCCGCTGCTCATCGCGCTGAAGGATGAGGACTCGCAAGTGCGCGAGAAAGCGGCGATCGGGCTGGCCTTCCGGCGCGACCCGCGCATCGTGGAACCGCTGCTTGCCGCCATGACCGACGAGGACGCGCAGGTGCGCGAGAAAGCCGCGATCGCCCTGGGCGCCAGCGGCGATTCGCGCGCGGTCGCCGCGTTGCAGGCAGCGGCTACCGATCCGGATTCGCAAGTCCGGGAAAAGGCCGTGGCCGGCTTGCTGCTGTTTGGACTGCGGCGATG
>JANOZI010000476.1:0-5590 GCA_031429375.1 Acidobacteriota bacterium
GCGCTTGATCGCCGCGGGCCTCGACAGCATTCCGGGGGGTGGCGCCGAAATCCTCGTCGATCGCGTCCGCAAACTGCTCAATTGCTACAGCAAGGCGACCTCCGACGAGTGGCTCGAGGTGATGCGGCATGCCCATCGCGCCGGCCTGCGCACGACGGCGACGATGATGTACGGGACCGTCGAGACCGACGAGGATCGGCTCGAGCACATGCTCCGCTTGCGTGCGCTGCAGGACGAGACCGGGGGGTTCACCGCGTTCATCACCTGGAGCTACCAGCCTGAACACACCGAGCGCGGCGGCAGCGAGGCGACGGGCATCGAGTACCTGCGCACGCTCGCGATGGCGCGGCTCGTGCTCGACAACTTCGACAACCTGCAGGCGTCGTGGGTCACGCAGGGCGGCAAGGTGGGGCAGTTGAGCCTGGCGTTCGGCGCCAACGACATGGGCAGCGTCATGATCGAAGAGAACGTCGTGCGCGCCGCCGGCGCCGTGTATTGCATGGACGAAGTCGAGATCGTGCGCAACGTCGAAGACGCGGGGTTCCAGCCCAAGCGTCGCAACATGCATTACGACATCCTCGGCGACCCGTTCTTCCGCGAGCGCACTGTGCCGCGGACCCTGGAGCTCGCCACCGCCCGTGACGCGGGCGACACCTCGGTGCCCGCCGAGCTCGTGAACTACCCGGCCCGCAGCGCCGCGGGCAAGCGGCAGCGCGCGCAGCCGCCGGCCTCGCCGGTCGCATGAACGTCTACCGGGCGGCCTGGGTCTGTCCGATCGATCAGCCGCCCATTCGTGACGGATTGGTGCAGACTGATGCCGGCCACATCGTTGCGGTCGGGCCAGCGGACTGGAACAAGCCAAATCGCCGGTTCAACGACAACGACGTTGTGGTCGACATGGGCGATGTGGCGTTGTTGCCAGGCCTGGTCAACGCTCATATTCACCTCGAATTGTCGTGGCTGCGCGGACGCGTGCCGCCGGCGAGCAGATTCACAGACTGGGTGAAGCAACTGGTCGCAATCCGGCGTGGCACGGAACAGGCGGCTACACCCGAGATCGTCGCGCCGATTCGCGGGGCCCTGACGGAATTACGGTGGACGGGAACCGTCGCGATCGGCGATATCACGAACTCGCTGGCGGCGATCGAGCCGATGCAACAGGCCGGCATGAAGGGCGTTGTCTTTCATGAGCTGCTGGGATTCAAGGAGCGTGATGGTGCGCTGATCGAATCGTCGAAAGCGCGGCGTGAGTCTGCGGCGAAGCACGGTTTGCCCATTTCGTTGGCACCGCACGCCCCATATTCGACGTCCGTCGAGCTGTTCAAGGCCATTCGCGCCGTCGTGAATCAATCCGAATGCCCGATCATGAGCGTGCATCTCGGCGAATCACTCGAGGAGGTCGAGTTGCTCGAACGGGGCAGCGGCCCGTGGCGCGGCATGCTGGAGACTATCGGCGTGTGGCGTGACGACTGGGCGATTCCGGCGTGTGGACCGGTGCAATTTCTCGAGCGTCACGGCCTCATCGATTCCAGGACGCTGGTCGTGCACGGCGTGCAATTCGACGATGAGGCGTTGCGGCGGCTGAAAGATCTCGGGGCCACGCTGGTGACCTGCCCGCGCAGCAATCGCTGGGTGGGTGCCGGGTATCCGCCGATCGAGCGTTTCTATCGCTCCGGCGTGCCGGTCGCCGTTGGTACCGACAGCCTTGCCAGCGTCGAAGATCTCAACCTGTTTTCAGAGCTGAAGACGATGAGATGGCTGGCGCCGTCGGTTCCGGCCCGCAGGATTCTCGAGAGCGCCACCATTGTTGGCGCCCGTGCGCTGGGTTTGGGTCATGAATTGGGTACGCTGGAGCCCGGCAAATCGGCTGACATGATCGCCGTTAAGCTGCCGGCGGACGTCACCGATGTCGAAGAGTATCTATTGAGCGGTATTGAAGCGCCTCAAATCGAATGGGTCGTCTAGCTACCTACCTGTCGTTCATCAGGTTTTCGCACTCGGTGTTTGCGCTGCCGTTTGCCTTGACGGGCGCGCTGCTCGCCTGGCGCGAGGCGCCGTTCCGCTGGTCGCAGGTCGCGTGGGTGATCGTCGCGATGGTGGCCGCCCGAAGCGCGGCGATGGGCTTCAACCGACTGGTCGATGCGCGCATGGACGCCCTCAACCCGCGCACGTCTGCGCGTGAGATTCCGTCGGGCGCGATGAGCCGGAGTGAGGCGACGCTGTTTGTGGTCTTGGCGTCGCTCATTTTTGTCGGGGCCGCGAGCTTCTTGAATGCGCTGTGCGGTCTGCTCTCGCCGGTAGCGTTGCTGATCGTCTTCTGGTATTCGCTCGCAAAACGGTTCACCTCCTACACGCAGTTATTTCTCGGACTTGCGATGGCCGTGGCGCCGGTCGGCGGGTGGCTGGCGGCCGGTGGGCGCGGCGGCTGGGAGCCCTGGCTGCTGGGCCTCGCGATCGGGTTGTGGGTCGGCGGATTCGACATCCTCTACGCGTGCCAGGACCTCGAGTTCGATCGCGCGCACGGCCTCAATTCGATCCCGGTCCGTTTCGGGATCGCGAGGTCGCTGTGGATCTCGCGCGCCATGCACGCCGGAACCATCCTCTGCATGACGGGCATGGCCGCACTGGTCCCGCTCGGGCCGATCTATCTTGCCGGGGTCGCCGCGGTCGCCGGCCTCTTGATCTACGAACAGTCGCTCGTCAGCGAACGCGATCTCTCGCAGGTCAAGCGGGCGTTCGATCTCAACGGGTGGGTGGGCATTTTGTATTTCGTGACGACGGGACTCGCCCTGTATGTCGGTTAGCTCGCCGCCAGGCGGGTCTGAAGACCTGCCTCTACAACCCGACAAGACCCCGGCGAAGATTTCGGGGATGTTCGACGCGATCGCGGGGCGGTACGACCTGCTCAACACGGTGCTGTCGGGCGGGCTCGATCGCTATTGGCGCCGCCGCGCGATTGCGACCTTGCAGTTGACTGGCCGCGAGCACCTGCTCGACGTGTGCACCGGAACCGCTGACGTCGCGATTGGCGCGGCCCTCAAGACCGGCGGCGCGGCAAGAGTGCTGGGCATCGATTTTTCGGGAGCGATGCTCACGCATGGACTCGACAAGGTCCGGCACGCCGCACTGGTGGCGCGGGTCAGCCTTGTGCGTGGCGATGCCATGAACCTGCCCGTGGCCAGCGGTTCGGTTGATGCCGCCACCATCGCCTTCGGCATTCGGAACGTCCTGCAACCGGACATGGCTTGCCGCGAGCTGCTGCGGGTGCTTCGCCCCGGTGGCCGCATCGCGATCCTCGAGTTCGGCACACCGAACTCTCGGCTGTTTGGTCCGATCTATCACTGGTACTCGCGCAACGTCCTGCCGCGGATCGGGCGCGCCGTGTCAGGCCATGACGCGGCCTATACGTACCTCCCGGAGTCAATCGGTGCCTTTCCGTACGGCGACAAATTCGCAAGAATCCTGACTGTGGCAGGGTTTTCACAGGTTGAGGCCCGGCCATTAATGCTCGGCGCCGTCTATCTTTATAGCGCCCAAAAGCCTCAGGCTTGAGGCGTGAGGCGGGCTTGGGTCTTGAGTCGTGAGAGCCGTTCAGGGCCCAAGGCCCAAGTCTCAGGTCCCAAGCCGCGGTATAATCTTGTAACCCACTGATGTACTTCGACTTCGACGATCGCTATCGCGACATCGAACCGGTCGGATCCGCGATTAACCGGCGCGATGGCGTCGCCGTGTCCGTGATCTTTCACGCGGCGCTCGTCGTGTTGCTGCTGTTCGCGCCGCAATTGCTGCCGCAACGGCCGGAGTCGCAGGTCCTTCAGCCTCCACCCGAGCAACGCCCACAGGAGCAGCCGCGGTTTGTGTTCGTCGAGCCGAAGGTGGATCTGCCTCCGCTTCGCCAACCGGATCGTGTCGAGCTCTCCGATGTCGATCGCAGTGCCCGCGCCACCGAGCGCGCGCCGGCGCTCGATAACCCGCTGCCCTTCGCCCGCGGCAACTCCTCCGAGCGAACGGAAGAATCTCCGGATGAGCGCATGAAGGGCAAGGGCCCTGCGCCGGAACCCGCCCCCGAAACGCCGCCCGTGGAAGTGCCCCAGCCCATCGATCCGAAGAACGATCCGCAGTTGGCGATGAAGCAGCGCCCGCAAGTGCAGCCGCCGGCCGGCGGGTCGCTTGGCGAGGCGCTGAAGAACCTGCAGAAATACGTGCAGAAAGAAACGTTCGACAACCAGAAGGGCCAGTCGCAGGAATTTGGCCCGCTGCAGTTCGACACCAAGGGCGTTGAGTTCGGGCCATGGATCCGGCGGTTCGTTTCCCAGGTGCGCCGCAACTGGTTCGTGCCGATGGCCGCGATGACCATGCGCGGCCGCGTAGTGATCACGTTTTACGTGCACCGCAACGGCGCGCTGACCGATGTCACGGTGATTCGGCCGTCGGAGATCGAATCGTTCAACACGGCGGCGGTTAACGCGCTGCTCGCATCGAATCCGACGACGCCGCTGCCGCCGGAGTATCCGGACGACAAGGCCTTCTTCACGGTGACGTTCTTCTACAACGAATCACCGCCAGGCCAGTAATAGAGTGCCTGAGCGTGCGTACGGTGCGTAGGGTGCCCAAGAGCTTGCTTGCCGTACTCGGGCCCACCGCGACCGGCAAGAGCGCGCTCGGGCTTGCCCTGGCCGAGCGGCTCGACGGCGAGATCATCAACTGCGACTCGACGGCCGTGTATCGCGGCTTCGACATCGGCACCGACAAGCTGCCAATGGCGGAACGCCGCGGCATTCCTCATCATCTGATCGACATCGCCGGCCCGACCGACGAGTACACCGCGGCGCAGTTCGCGCGTGACGCGGCGGCGGTCGTGCGCGACGTGCACGCGCGCGGCAAGGTGCCCATCCTGGTGGGCGGGACCGGATTCTATTACCGCGCCCTGACCCGGGGCCTGTTTCCCGGTCCCGGTAAGGACGCGGCTCTTCGAGCGCGCCTGGAAAAGATCGCCGCAAGGGGAGGGGTGGAGCGCCTGCATCGCCTCGTCAGCCGAGTCGACCCCGATTCGGCGCGGCGAATTCAGCCACGCGATTTGAAGCGCCTGGTCCGCGCCCTCGAGGTTTACTTCCAGACTGGCCGGCCGCTGACGGCTCATTTCGCCCAAACGGTGTCGCTGCTCGACCCGGAGGTACAGGTCGTGCCGATCGGCCTGCGCATGCCCGCCGCCTGGTTGTCCGAGCGGCTGGCGTCGCGGGTCAATGCCCAGTTCGACGGAGGCCTGCTCGACGAGGTTCGGGCGCTGCTGGCCGCCGGCGTGCCGCCCGATGCGCGGCCGTTCGGCGGGCTGGTCTACCGCCAGGCGATGGAGCACCTGCAAGGCGTGCGTGGCGAGGCCGAGACCCGGGCGCTGATTGCGCAAGAGAATCGCCGTTACGCGCGCCGGCAGTTGATCTGGTTCCGAAAAGAGCCTAACCTTGTCTGGTTTGACGGCCCCGGCACTCACGCCGAAGTGCAGGACAGCGTAATTGCGATGCTGGCCGCGCGGGACCTGTTGAAGGACGGGAAAAATGTCGCCGATACCTGAAGCCAAGACCGGCGCTCCAAA
>JANOZI010000477.1:0-1966 GCA_031429375.1 Acidobacteriota bacterium
GCAACGCCGGCCTCGCCACTCATGCTGATGCGCTGGCGACCGGCCACTACATCATCATCACCGCGCCCGAGAACGTCGCGCTGCGCGATCAAGTGGATGCGATCCTGCGCGAGGCCATGCGTGACGGCACGCTCGAAGCGGTGTTTCGTAAGTGGCGCGTGTGGAACGAAGACCAGAGTCGTCTTTTTGCGAGGCTGGTCGACTCGAGCGCCCTGGGGGCTGCGGGCACCCTGGCTACCCGAGGCACCCCTGGCACACAACCCTTTGGCACCGTAGGCACCATAGGCACCGTCGGCACCTATCTGCCACTGTTGCTGCGCGCAGCGGTTGTCACCTTGGTTCTGTCATGCGCAGCAATGGGTGTGGCGGTGTTTTTAGGAATGTCAATTGCGATTGGCCGTGTCTACGGCGACCCGGTCACGCGTTTCGTTCTGACCGTCTACGTCGAAGTGATGCGCGGCACGCCGGTCCTGCTGCAACTGTTCGTGATCTATTACGGACTTGCGTCCGTGATCCGCCTGCCCGCGTTCATCGCCGCCCTGCTCGGCCTCGGCTTGAACTACGCCGCCTACGAGAGCGAGATCTATCGCAGCGCCCTCGAGGCCGTGCCCCGCGGCCAGCTCGATGCCGCCCGCATTCTCGGCTTCTCGCGCGGGCAGACCCTGCGCCTGGTTCGCGCGCCGCAGGCGTTCCGGCTGGCGCTCGCCCCGATGACCAACGATTTCGTCGCCCTGCTCAAGGACTCGTCCCTCGTCTCGATGCTCACCGTTGTCGAGCTGACGAAGCAAACCCAGATCTTTGCGACCAACATCGGCAGCTGGGTGGTGCCGGGCCTGCTGTGCGCGGCGCTCTATCTCGCCATGTCGCTGCCGCTCGGACACCTGGCGCGGCGGCTCGAAGCACGGTGGAGGCTGCCGACGCCATGACCACCGCCCTCACCGTCCGTGGCCTCCGGCTGGCGCGCGGCTCGCGAGAAATCCTGAAAGGCGTCGATTTGCACGCGAATGAAGGCGAAGTCGTCGCCCTCATGGGATTGTCCGGCTCGGGCAAGACCACGATTCTGCGGGTGATTGCGGGACTCGAGCCGTTGGATAGCGGGGAAGTGCGCGCGGCCAAGGTGGGAATGGTGTTCCAGTTCCACTACCTCTTCGAGCATCTGTCGGCGCTCGACAACGTGACGCTCGCGCTGGTGCACGTCCACAAGACGCCGCGGGCAGAAGCCGAGCAACGAGCAAAAGCGCTGCTCGATCAACTGGGTGTCGGCCACCGGGTCAATGCCTTGCCTCGGGAGTTATCTGGCGGCGAAGCCCAGCGCGTCGCCATCGCGCGGGCGCTGGCGGTGGACCCGCCGCTGCTCTTGCTCGACGAGCCGACAGCGTCGCTGGATCCGGCGCGGCGCAACGACCTCGGCGACGCGCTGCGCGCATTGGCGTCAACCGGCCGCGCGCTGGTGATGACGTCTCATGACGATGACTTCGTCCGCGATCATGCGACGCGTGTCATCGTGCTGGCGGATGGGTGCGTAGTGGAGGAAGGCGATCCGCACAAGGTGCTGACCGCTCCTTCGCATCCAGCGACGAGGGAGTTGTTGCAAGTCGAAAGGGCTACGAGGAAATGACTGTGGACCAGAAATGGGCGTTAGTTCGCGTCGGCCGGATCGGGCGCGTCGACGGCTTTGGGGTCGTACTGACGTTCCTTGATGAACAGGCCCGGGATCAGCGCACAGGTGGCGTACGACACCCCGAGCAGTCCGATGCCCAATCCGATCGAATAGGTCGTCGCCACCGTGCCGATCAGGAGCGGTGAGATTGTGGATCCGATCCGTCCGAGGTTGTATGACGTGCCGACGGCCGTGCCGCGGATCGACGCGGGGAAGCTCTCGCTCATGTAGGTGGCGTTCACCGCATAGGGAGCACCGTAGAGCAGCCCGAAGACTAGGAGCAAATAGGGAATGTTCGCCGGTGTG
>JANOZI010000478.1:0-2207 GCA_031429375.1 Acidobacteriota bacterium
GCCGCTCCACACCATCACGGCCAACATGCCGCCGATCTATGTCCGCGGACAGGCCGGCCTCCTCGATGTGGCGCTCGACCAAAATTACGCGCGCAACCGTCGCATCTTCTTCGCCTACATCCGCGACGTCGACGCGGAGAATTGCGGTCTGGCCGTGTCCAGCGCCGTGCTCGATGAAGACGCCGGCGCGCTATCGAATGTCACCACGCTCATTCAAACGCAACCCTTTACCAAGAAGGCGGTCAGCCAGGCCGGCGCTCGCATCGCCATCGATCCGAAGGACGGCAACCTGTTCGTGTCGGTTGGCGATCGCTCCACCGGCGATCCGATTCCGTTGCAGGCGCAGCAGCGCGATACACATCTCGGCAAGGTGATCCACGTCACGCCAGACGGAAAACCAGCGCCGGGCAACCCGGCACTGGGGCTGCCGGAAATCTGGACGATGGGTCATCGCACGCCGCAGGGCCTGACATTCGCGCCCGACGGGCGGCTGTGGGAAATCGAGCATGGCCCGCGCGGCGGCGATGAGCTCAATGTGATCGAGAAAGGCAAGAACTACGGCTGGCCGGTGATCGTGCACGGCATCAACTACCCCGGCACAAAGATCGGCGCGGCCATCGTCGAGAAAGAAGGATTGGAGCAGCCGCGGTATTACTGGGATCCTGTCATCGCGCCATCGGGCCTGGTGTTTTATCAGGGCGACCTGTTCCCGCAATGGAAGATGAGCGTCCTGGTTGGCGGCATGGCCGGCCGGGCGTTGTTCCGGCTTGAATTAGGCAAGGACGACAAGGTGGTCAACGAAGAGGCGCTGCTCGTGGACTTGAATGAACGCATCCGCGACGTGCGTGTCTTCCAGGATGGCGCGGTGTACGTCCTGACGGACGGCCCGACTGGCAAGCTGCTGAGGCTCACGCCGAAATAGGAAGCACCGCAAGCGATGATTGCCGGCCGCCTGCGGCGTCAGCCGCCGTTTGTCTGGGTCGTCCTCGGCATCGGGGCCTTGCTGGTCGCCCTCTACGCCGTGGCGGTCAATGCCCTCGTGCAAGCTGGCGGATCAGCGCGCGTCTCCGGCTGGTCGGTCACGACCGGACCGCAGCAGCAGATGCGGGTCACCCACGTCGAGGCAGACGGGCCGGCCGCGGGCAAGCTGCTGGTGGGCGACGTGATTCAGGCAGTGAACGGGCGGCCCTCACTGGTCCGCAATCTCGGATGGGTGCTTT
The DNA here is from genome assembly GCA_031429375.1 of Acidobacteriota bacterium. Taxonomy (GTDB): domain Bacteria; phylum Acidobacteriota; class Vicinamibacteria; order Vicinamibacterales; family UBA2999; genus 12-FULL-67-14b. The sequence goes on from JANOZI010000478.1 coordinate 1,221, forward strand.
TCATGGATCTGCACCCCGGCGACACCTACACTGTCCGCGTCGCACGGGGCTCCTCGATCAGCGACTACTCGCTGGTGATGACCGCGCGTCCCAACTTGCCCAAGCTCTGGCTGGTCCAGGTGCCGCTGCTGATCATTGCGATGGTCTTCTCGGCAACCGGGCTTGGCGTTGGTGTGATCGCCGCGCGTGATCGGGTGGCCCGTCTCTACGCGATGGCCTCACTGCTGATCGGCGCGCTGTTGATCCCCAACGGCGTGTTCATTGGCGACCCGCTGCACGGCCGCAGCCGGGCGGCGCTGTCGGTCGCCACGGTCTTCACGCCCTTCGTGTATCCGATCATCTATCACTTTGCCCTGGAATTTCCTCCAGGCGTCGCGCAGGCACGGCTGTTGTCGCGCGTCAAGATCTTCTTGTACGCCTGGGCCACGGCACTCTGTCCGCTGATCGTGGCGACGCACATCGCGGCAAACCAGGGAACGGAACGCGCGAGTGCACTGATCCACAGATACCGAAGCCTGTTCGCGATCACCGACGACATCGCCACGTGGTTTGTGACGGGTGAGCTGATGGCTATCGTTGCGGTGATCGGGCGCAATTACTTCGCCGTCGTCGATCAGGACCAGCGGCGCCGGCTGCGGTGGGTGTTCCTGGGCCTGGTCATCGCGGCGATGCCGATTGCGACCCTCTATCTCGTCACTTTGCTGGGGGTCGTCCGTGGCGCCGAGATGGAAGCTCAAACCTGGCTCCGTGCGCAGACGTTCGCGCTGTTGTTCCTCGTGTTCCTGCCGGTCACCTTTACCTACGCGGTGATTGCCCATCGCGTGGTGGGCGTCGAGGTGGTGATTCGGCAGGGCCTGCGATACCTCCTGGCCAGGAACGTGCTTCGTGGCGCCATTTTCCTGCCGATCATCCTGGTGGGATTGCGCGTGGTGTCGAACCCCGATCGCACGGTGTCGCAAATCCTGTTTGATAATCCGTTCTACTCGG